>JAPLUR010000053.1 GCA_026397505.1 Candidatus Zixiibacteriota bacterium | reverse complement strand
ATATGGCATATCTTTGAGAATGGCATATCCGAATCCTATACCGGGGCGAAAGACAAGCGCGCGGCCTTGCTCAGTTGCCCTCATTTTAAATGAAAAACCGAAATTGAGAAGGTCCTTGGTATCTTCTTTGCCTGAATTCACCCAGAACGGGAGGTTTCTTGGGATTTTTATGCTGTGGACATCAGCAAAAATCCCCAGATAGAGCCGTTTGGTGACCGGATAATCAAGGGCAATTCCCACGGCAAGTCCATTCTCTTTCATCCACTTTCCTATTTCCTCCTCGAATCCCACTGGCCCGGAACCAAGAAGTCCAATCTTCAAAGCAAATATGCCTTTGGGTTTGGCTTTGACCCCTCCAAAGGCAGGCGGAACCAGAGCAAACATTAGCGTACTGATGGCCAATAAAATAATTATGAGGCGACTCCTGAACATAAGACCTCCGTCATTTACAATGATGATTCTTGCCAATTCCAATTATATTGCCTGTCGGCTAATTGTCAAGGCAATTCGGAGGGATCTTTCTCGAACGATGGAATATTGCGGAAAAGCCGATTAAGAGGAGACTACTCCGCTATAACTGCCATTTTCTCTTTCCCACGGGAGAGAACAACAAAAATTCCAGAGAGAATCAAAGCCCCGCCGACCACGGTCCACCAGCCGGGAATCTGGTTAAAGAAGAATATGGCCAGGATAGTGGCGCCGATCGGCTCGCCCAGGATGGTGGTGGCTACCATGTGAGCCGGGACATATTTTAGAAGCCAGTTGTAGAGCGAATGTCCGAGAACGGTCGGGATGATGGCCAGCAGGAGAAAAATTATCCAGCTCCTGGCCGGGTAGTCGGTCATATTCTCGCCGTAAGCCAGAGAGATAATCAGAAGTGTCAGGGCGGAAATCGTATAAACAGGCAGGATATAGCCGAGGTTGTCGATGCGGGCGCGGAGTTGCCGCCCGATGAAAAGGTAGGTTCCGGCGCAGAAGGCGCCGATAAGGGCCAGGATATCACCGATGATGTATTCTTTACCGAGGTGCAGGTCGCCGCGCGAGATCACGGCCATCCCGATGATTGCAACGACCATGCCGACAACGGATCGAACCGGAATTTTATCTTTCAGGATCGCCGCCTCCATGGCCAGGATAAAAATCGGTTGGGTGGCGACGAGAATGGTTGAATTGGAGATAGTGGTATAGAAGAGGGAAGTGACCCAGAAGGCAAAGTGGAGTCCAAGGACTATACCTGATAGCACAAGCAGTCCAATCTGCTTGCGGGTGAGAATGCGGAAAGTCTGACGCATTTTGGGCAGAGCGGGGATTGCCAGAATCAGTGCCGCCATGCCCATCCGGTAGAAAGCGATGGGCAGAGGAGAAGCATCGGCCAGTTTGATCAGCACCGCCGCCCAGGAGACCGCGAAAGTGGCGACTAAGAGCGACAGATATAAAGTACCTTGGTTTACCATAAATTTATCGTATATTGGCCATTCAATATATGGAAACATAGGCCTTATGTCGATATATTTACTGATTGCAGTACTTTTCTGGGGGTTTTCGTATATTGCCATAAAGGTCTCACTCAAATATCTCACCCCGGTAGAGCTCATCGCCGCCCGATTTGTACTTGGCGGCCTGACCCTGTTCATAATTATCCTTTTCAAAAGGCTCTCGTTCAATTTTAAGGGGCAGCTGAAATATCTAATTCTGGCCGCCGGGATTTTATTCCTTCATTTCTGGGTGATGGCAACCGGGATGATGACGACGACGGCCACCAATACCGCCTGGATTTTGACCACAGCGCCGATATTTATCGCCATTCTTTCCTTTTTCGTTCTAAAGGAGTCATTCGGGAATTACCAGATTTTTGGTGTGATTCTGGCGACGATCGGAGTGATTTTCCTGGTTTCAAAAGGAGATTTGGGGTCGCTTGAGTGGATTTCCTCGGTCGGCGACTGGATTGTACTGGGGAGTTGTGTCACCTGGGCGCTTTATACCATTGTCAATCGGAAGCTCGCCCGGGGGCTTGACCCTCTGGTGGCGACTTTCTGGCTGATTGCGCTGGCGGGGATGGTGATTGTACCATACAGTCTGATAGTAAGCGGCGCCACGGTTTATTCCAGAATGGCCGGGGACGGTGTAATGGCAGTCGCTTTTCTCGGCGTGGGGTGTCTGGCGATTTCGTTCTGGTCATGGTCGGAGGGGCTGGCCCGGAAGCCGGCGGGCGAGGTCGGAATATATCTCTATTTGGAACCGCTATTCACCATGATAGGGGCCACAATATTTCTGAAAGAAGCGATTACTTTCTGGCTGGTGTTGGGCGCCCTTTTTATAGTTGCGGCCGTATATATTTCCGAGAAATTCGGCCGCATAAGAGTCAACGAGCATGATGTCTGATTATGATTAATCTTCTGCTGCTTCTGACCGTCATATTCTGGGGGCTTTCCTTTGTGGCGACCAAGATGGCCCTGGCGTATCTCTCGCCGGTGGAAATAATCGCATTGAGGCTGCTTCTGGGAACGCCTGTCCTGTATCTGGTAATACTTTTCAAGAAAATAGATATCAGTTTCAAGAAAGCGGATTATTTGATTATTCTGATTGCCGCTGTCGTTCTGGCCGTTCATTTTCTCATTCAGGCTTTCGGCCTGATATATACCAGCGCCACCAATACCGCCTGGCTGGTAGCGACCATACCGGTATTTATCGCCATGATGTCGCGTGTTTTTCTCAAGGAGAAGCTCTCGACAATCAAACTGGTCGGCATAACGGTGGCAACGCTGGGCGTGGTGCTACTGATATCAAAAGGGAAGCTCGACAGCCTGGGGTGGCTGAGTTCAGTCGGGGACTGGATTATACTTTCGAGCAGTATCACCTGGGGAATTTATACGATCATGACCCGTAATATCACGCGGCGGAATAATCCGCTGGCGGTCTCGATGGCGATACTGATAATGCCGGCATTGATACTGAACGGTTATGCGGCATTTACTACGCCGGTCTCGAAAATACTGAGTCTGCCTCCGGGGATAATCCTGGCTTTGATTTTCCTGGGGGTATTCTGTCTCGGGCTGGCGCACTGGTTCTGGCTGGAGGGGCTTTCGCGCAAAGGGGCGACGGAAGTAGGGGTATATATATATATCGAACCGGTCGTGACCACCATAGCGGCGATTCCGCTTCTGGATGAAAAATTAACTCTTATCACGATTATCGGAGCGGTGATGATTGTTGCGGGGGTATATCTGGTTCAGAAAAAGGGCGTCTGAGAGCGCCGGGCGGTTCGGCTGTTCACACCGATTCTTTTCTATTGCGATTTCTGTTTAAAACTCGCAATATTTTCGGGTCGGAAGGAATTTTTTTACAGGAGAAATATATGAAAACCTCGATGACGTTTGTGCTGGGGTTGCTGTGTGTGATAATCATGCAGAGCCCGGCTATGGCGCAGGGGACAGCCCCGATGAAGGAGCTGGAATCGCTTCTCGATTCGGCCAAGGCGGTCGAAGCGCCGGTATTTGCCCCGAAAACTTATCTCAACGCTGAAAACAAAATGGCGGAAATCAAGCAGGCGGTGGAATTGCAGAAAAAGCAGCAGTCGATTGATAATCTTGTGGCTGATTTCCGCAGTTACGCCGAGAATGCGATCAAGGCATCGGGCGTGGCTAAATTGTCGCTCTCGGAATATATGGAGCCGCGCAACAAGGCGCTCAAAGCGAAGGCGCCGGTGCTGGTGCCGACCCTCTATCAGACCGCCGAAACGCAATTCATGAAGGCAACCGAGAAAGTAGAGTCGGGCAATGTCAAGGGCGGGCTTAAAGAGGCGGAAAAGGCGGGGCCGTTCTTTGATAATGCCGAATTGGAGGCTATCCGGGTCGATATTCTGGGAAGCGCCGATAAGCTGATTGCGACGGCGGTGGCCGATGAAGCGCCCAAGCATGCGCTCACTACGCTCGATAAAGCCCGTACGGCTCGCGAGAAAGCCAATGACGTTCTGACCAAGGATCGCTACAACCGTAAGGAATCGCTCGAACTTGCCGCCCGGGCCGAATATGAGGCGCGTCACGCCTCGAATATCGCCATGTCGGTGCGTGCTCTATCGCGAAATGACCAGGCGTGGGAAAAGTTGATGCTGGGGTATGAAATTGAGATGCAAAAAGCGGCGACCGCGGCGGGAATTGATCTGCTTCATTTCGATAACGGCCCGACCGCGGCGGCGGACAGCCTGACGGCGGCGATCAGAAGCCTGAAGGGGGAGACAACCTCTCTGGCACAAGCATCAGAGGCGCAGGGAAAACAGGCGGAGGAGAAAGCGACCACGCTGGTGGAGCAGTTGAGCGCAACTATGACGAGGTTCGGCTCGCGAGAAGAATCGAAAGACCCGATGGTTCTGGCAAAAGAGCTGGATATGAAAGTGGCCGAGCTGATGAAGAACAAGGGTTCCATGGATAGCGTAATCGCGGCTACCACGGCCAAAGCGGACGAGTTGGCCAAATCGCAGGCGGAAGTATCGGCGGAATTGGCGTTACGCCAGGCCAAGGAGGAAAAACTGAATGCCGCCAAGGCGCTGATTAATCCCTCCGAGGGAGAGGTATTTCTCAATTCGGCCAACGATCTGGTGCTGCGGTTGCCGGGGATGTCGTTTGATGTCAGCAAGAGCGATATCAAGGACGAGCATGTCCCGCTTCTGAAAAAAGTGCAGGAGATTCTCAGCATGTTTCCGGAATCGAAGATCATGATCGAAGGGCATACCGACAACAGGGGAGATGCGGTGGCCAATACGCGCCTTTCGGAGAAACGGGCCTTTTCGGTGATGCAGTATTTCAGGCAGACGATGGCGATTCCGGCGGACCGGATTCAGGCGGCCGGTTACGGCTCGGACAAACCGGTGGCGACCAACGACACGCCGGACGGAAGAGCCAAGAATAGAAGGATAGATATGATTATATTGCAGTAGTACCATACAGCCGGACAAAGATGTAGGGACAGGACGGTCCCTGCTTTGATGCTGTATATAATAGGTTAGGCAGGTGAAATATGGCCAAGAAAGCATCCGACGACGCAGTAGAAGCCCTTGCACTTCTTAGCGACCAGCCGATAGGCGAAGGCACACCGACCACTGCCGATGGTCTCGGCTTTAAAATGTACTCTCGTGTACTGGCGGAAGTGGCAATACAGACCCCTGGACCCTTCACTGTTGGCGTTTTCGGGGAATGGGGGACGGGAAAGACAAGTTTGATGCGGCTTGTGGAGGAATACCTCGCCACGAGGAAGAACGTCATCACGGTTTGGTTCAACGCCTGGCGGTTTGAGAGTGATGAACAACCCATTGTTCCCTTAGTTGCCACAATCGTGCGGGAGATCGAGCGGAACAAGGACTTCCTTGCCACACTGGAAGACGGCGGTAGGACCTTCCTTCGTAGTCTTCGGGCGGTCGCGTACGGATTTTCGGCAAAATCGAAAGTTAAGATCCCCGGTTTCGCCGAAATCGAAGCGTCATTTGTCGCAAAGGATATGATTGAAAGGTCGGAGGCCATCGCACCAGACCCACTTCTCGATCGGAGCATTTTCTTCGATGCTTTCCAGCAACTGTCGCGCGCTCGCGTGCCAAGCAAGACGAGAGTCGTCGTTTTGATCGACGACCTCGATCGCTGTTTCCCAGACAGGGCTATCAAATTACTTGAGAGCATCAAATTGGTTTTGGCTCAACCGGGTTTCATTTTCTTTCTCGGCGTTGCAAGGAGGGTCATTGAGGGGTACCTGCAACACCGCTACGAAAAGGAATATGGTATTTCCGGATTCGAGGGCTATGCGTACCTCGATAAGATTGTTCAGTTGCCATTCCATATCCCTCCCCATAGGAATCGAATGTCAACTTTCTGGGACAGCGTGATGTCTCGTTTGACCGCGGGCGACCGCAAGAGTTTCAAGGAGCTTGTGCCAATCATAGACGTTGCATCAGGTAGTAACCCACGTACTGCAGTCCGGTTTGTAAATAACCTGCTGGTCGATAGAGCTATATTCAGGGCCACTGCCGGGGACGAAGCTTTCAGGGAAATGCCCGTTTCTTTCTTTGCTGTTTCCAGAAGTATGCAGCAGCGATGGCCGGCGATGTATGTGGCACTTGCCCGCTCTGACGAAATATGTCAGAAGGTGGCTCAATGGCTGAGCATAGGAATCCCTGAAGTTGACAGTATTGACGATCCTGCGTTTAAGGAGGCCGCGGGCCTTCTCAAGGTTCACCATGAACTAGTTGGTCTTCTGAAGACAGAGTATGGCTTGAGTTGGCTAACTGACCATGCTCGCAGGAGTGCGACAATCGATTTTCTGCAAAAAGAGCGTTTATGGGTACCGGAGGATACATCCGATACCACTGTAATATACGATGTGTTTCTCCGTTATGATAGGGGGGATATGGATTCGGCCGAGCTAGTGCGGCGGATACTCGCTGAAGAGGGACTAAAGGTCTTTGACATAAACATGAAATCGAGCACCGCAATAATGCTGCAGGGGGTTCCTGCGTCTGGGATTTCTTCTTCTCGCTTCGTGCTTTATCTCATCGGCGGGGGAGGAAAGTCGAGGGACTACCTGAGGTGGGAGATTGATCTGTCGTTATTGCAGAAGAAGCGAGTTATTACCGTTCTTCTTCCCGGTGTGGATATAGAATCGCTGCCCTCCGAGCTACGACCCAAAATAGCGTTCGGGTTGAATCAAATTAGCCGGGAATCATTGTCTTCGATCGTGCGGCTGATCACAGAGACCCGCTAGAGTGTCGCGGCAGCGCTCTTGTGGCTAGCTGGCACCGGCGCAACGATATGGCTAACAAGCCCGATGCAATTGAAGGCCGGGTGGCATTCCCTCGTCTAGGCCGCGTACTAAAGGGCAAGCAAGTCACGCGTGCGAGTGATTCGCCCTTAACAGTGAAGCGGGTCGACCCGTCTCCGTATAAATCTATATTGGATTTCAGGCAAATTATTATACTTGGTTTTCGGGAGAAACTGTTTATTTTTAAATACAGGCTTGATGGGCATACCTCGTCTGACATCATGGGCCGGTTGAAATTAGGCCGGCTTTAAGCAAATGAAAAATGAATAGTTTTGTGCTCTGGAATTGAAATGAGGCAGAGGAGATAGCTGTGAATGATGTGATAGCAGTTGAAAAAAACAGCCGCAGGCTGCGGGGGATTATTCTCAAATGCTATGATTATTTTGCACTCAGCATTCTGCTGGGGATGATGGTGGCGGCCGGTTTATTGATGCGGTCTGATGAAAAGCTGTGGGAGAGAGACTTTCTTCCCTTTGTGGCGACTGTCCGCCTGAATGCCGAAGTCAATTTCAACGGTCGGGAGTTTGTCATTGTCAACCATGACGCCTACGACTGGGCTTTTGTGAAACTTCAGGTCAATACCGGCTTGCAGGAGGGGGGATATGTTCTGAGAACAAGGAAGATCGGGGCCGGGAAGACGATGTTGCTGGACAGCTCCCGTTTCGCCAATGCCGATGGCACACCATTCGACCCGAGGTTTATCAAGCCGCGCAATTTCTCACTCTGGTGCGATATCCCGGCAGGATACGGGTACTGGTACCGGGAGTGGGAAGAATCGTAGGGGAATCATTTTGCCATAAGGCTGCCGATGATTGAGAGCCTATATATTATCGGGGAGATATGAATTTTCAAGTAACAGTCCTGGGCCATGAGCAGCGCGATGATTTCTATCGCATTCATTGCGAAGGGTGCGAAATGTCGGGTTGCTATTGCACCGCCTGGTGGGTGCCGACCTGGGAAGAATGGGAGAGCCGCACTCCGCAACAGAACCATGCGCTACGGGAGGACCTTTTTCGTGATGCCGTATATGACGGATATATCCTATATGCCGACAGTCGCCCGGTCGGTTGGTCCCAATGCGGGCCGAGGGATCGAATTCCCAAAGTGGCGCAGACATATAATTTGATTTCCGATGAACAGGCCTGGGCGATTACCTGTATTTACCTTGCTCCGGAGTTTCGCGAAATCGGGCTGGCGCATTTTTTCATAACCGAAATTATCAAGGACCTGACACGGCAGGGGATCAAGTATGTTCAGGGGTTTCCCCGGCGAGGTGCAAATCTCACTTCGGGCGATGTCTGGACCGGCCCGGAGGCGATTTTCCGGAAGGCCGGTTTTGAACTTGAACGGGATGACCCGCTTCATCCTGTTTATGGCAGAAAACTCAGTATGCAGGAGGGGTAGATGGCGGCCATTGTAATCCGTGACATGGATGAAAACTCCGAGCATTTTGTGGGAACCTGCTCCCACGTAGGGGAATCGGGCGAAATTGATGCCTCCGCTGCCGTGCGGATCGATTACCTCAAGTGCAAATGGAGACAGGGGCTGCGGGTGAAAGTGGCCTTTCTCGATCAGGCGCCGGTCGGATTTCTTTATCTACTGCCGATAGCAATTTCTCCATGGGGGCCGCTGGGGAAGGATTTAAATGTTGTCCCCTGTCTTTATGTCATTGAGCGGGGGAAAGGTAAGGGGGTCGGTCGGGCGTTACTGGTTGCGGCCGAAGATGAATCGCGACGGGCCGGGGCAAAGGGGGTTGTCATCTATGGTTATTACCATGATTTCTGGTTCATGCCGGCATCATATTTTGAAAAGCTCGGGTTCGCGCCGGTTCAGAGACGAGGTAATGAGGCACTTATGTGGAAAGTTCTGGACCCTTCAGCCGAACCACCGCAATTCATGACCAAGAAATATGAATTTAAACCGGTCGCGGATAAAATAGTGGTGGACCTGTTCTGGAACCGGCTATGCCTGACCAGTTGTATCGAAGCCAGACGGGTGCGCGAGGTAGCAGCGGAGTTCGGTTCCAAAGTTGTCCTTAATGAGTATCCGGCAGATGAGGCCTCAGTTCTGGCCCGCTATCATCTCGCCCGGGGGATTTTTGTGAACGGCCGCGAAATCGGCTGGGGATATGAGGCGCCGAGGGAAGGGATCCGTGACGCAATCAATGAAGCCATAAAGAAGACTCTATCCCAGTCTTAAGGAAAGAGTCAGGCTTTGGGGCGCGCTGCAAATTAGCAACTACCTCGCACTCAATTTCCCACTTTTCGGATCCTGGATCAAGTTCAGGATGATAATCCCCATTTCTTTTTGCCGAGAGCAAGCTTACGCCTTTTTAGGGCGGCTTTTCAACACTTATTCAGAATTGAATATTCTCAGTCCCGTTTGATTCAGACGTAAATTTCAAGGGAGCATTTTCTTCGTACAAAATCCCGGTTTCATTTCTGTCAATGACAGCGTATTATGTGCAACATGCTTGACTTGCCCAAGACCAGAGTTGCCATAGTAGCCTGCGACAGTTACAAGCAGGATATTCTTGACGAAAAGATTGAAGAGCTTCTCGATCTCCTCGGGGGCCTGGATAAGTATATCAAACCGGGGATGAGAGTTCTTCTCAAACCGAATCTCCTTTCGGCCAAGGAGCCAGCGCGGGCGATAACTACGCACCCGGAGATAGTTGCCGCCGTAGCGCGGAAAGTCAGAGAGCTGGGAGCGGAAGTCATTGTCGGCGATTCCCCCGGGGGCGCCAAACGAGGTGTCCAGAGAGTATGGGAGAAT
This sequence comes from Candidatus Zixiibacteriota bacterium, assembly GCA_026397505.1. Classification (NCBI taxonomy): domain Bacteria; kingdom Pseudomonadati; phylum Candidatus Zixiibacteriota; species Candidatus Zixiibacteriota bacterium. The sequence continues at coordinate 42,030 of JAPLUR010000053.1, read as the reverse complement.
ACCGGCATGTTGGCGATGGCGGAGCGAGAGAATATAAGACTGGTGAATTTTGAATCGGGCGGGGTGGTCAGGTTTGAAATTAACGGGAAGAGTTACCATCTGGCCAAACATGCCGTTGAAGCTGATTTTATAATTAGTCTCCCCAAGCTTAAGACGCATGTGCTGACCCTGATGACCGGCGGGGTCAAGAATATGTTTGGACTGATACCGGGATTTAGAAAAGGGGAGTATCATAAGGAAGCGCCCAAGCCGAACGACTTTGCCCAAATTCTGGTAGATATTTTGTCGTTGAAGCCGCCGGGGCTGACCATAATGGATGCAGTATTGGCAATGGAAGGGGACGGCCCCTCTTCTGGGACGCCGCGGTGGGCCAATCTCTTATTGGCTTCACCCGATGCGGTTGCCATTGACGCGGTCGCCTCGGAGATCATCGGCCTCAAACCGGATCGCGTGCCGACTACCAGGATTGCCTCAGAGGCGGGTCTGGGGATTGCCTGGCCGGAAGCGCTGGATATTGTGGGGGAGAAGGTAGTAGATATAAGATTTTCCGATTTCAAGCTGACATCTAACCGGAAGATTGAACTGATACCCGGAATTTTAACGAAATTGCTGGGGCGATATATCTGGGTGAGGCCGGCGATTTCGGAGAATTCTTGCACAAGATGTGATATTTGCGCCAATTCCTGTCCAACGGGGGCCTTAAGCAAGCATGTAAATGGCGTTCCCACTTTTGATTACGAAAAATGCATAAATTGCTGGTGCTGCCATGAACTGTGCCCATCGAAATCGGTTTTTGTCAATCAATCGTGGTTGGCAAAGAAATTCATACGTTAGGGGTAGCGACGCATAATTTGCGTCGCCAAAATTTGTGCTTGACAAATCTGTTGTTATTTAATAGAATAGGAGTAGCAGAAACTGCGACACGAATTATGTCGAGGTAAAAGAAGGCATAAACAGAGAGATATCGGGGATGAGAGACCTAGCATCCCCAAGGGTAATTTATGGAGGCAAGCATTATGAAGTTGACCAAGACTCTGGCATTAATTGCCCTGGTCATGGTTGTTATTTGCTTCAATGCTCCTGCTGTATTTTCCGGTGATGAACATCCATGGGATCAGGAGGGGGGCGGCGGCAGAACCACTGGCGGCGGATTGAATCCCGACACTGTGAGAACCGGAGGCAGTCCTACCACATCTTATGGACCGCGTGAAACAATAGACAAGTTTACCGGTTCATTGACTACATATGAGCGGCTCATGGTGACGATCAATTTTGTAGTCTGGTATCGTGACATTCCGACTTTCAGCCGAATTCAGTCGAGGAGTATTGACAAGGAAGCAAGGATAACAACGACCTGTATTGGTACAAGATGACAGGTTAATAAGAACCTAAAAAAATGAGCCTTACCTCACATCAAAACTCAGTTTTTGATAGCAGGCTTTTGGAAATTGAAGAGCAGTACCGCCAAAGAAAGCCTGATATCGCCGGCGAGATGGTAAGGGCCCTGGCGTCCTCAGATTATCAGCCCGAGGGTTATGAGCTGGGCCTGTTCAAATCGCTACGGGCACAGGACTATTTCAATTCCGGTAAATATCGAGAATCAATTCGTTTGGGGCTTGAGGCCAATCGTTTGCTGGCATCTTCGGCTTTTCATGTTCGGTCGGCCAGCGTCCTTTTCCTGCTTCACAAAGATTATCTTGCTCTGGGTGATTTGAAGACAGCCGAGCGTTATGCGCACGATGCTTATGCGTTTTATCGTCGGGCGGATGATCGTAATGGTATTGTTGATTCGCTGAACGGCCTGGGTCAGCTGGCGTTCATTCGTTGCGATTTTTCCAAGGCGATCGACTATGTGGTAGACGCGATCGAGTTTTCCCGGGGCGATAATGTCAGAATGGCGCGTTTAATCGGAAACCTGGGTCGAATTGAGATTCTAAACGGTGACTGGAGTTCGGCGGAAAGTAACCTGAAGACAGCACTTCAACTGTCCGGCGACCTGGGGCAGAAGATTTCCGTGGCCAGGAACCATCTCTCCCTTGGTTATCTTTATTTAAGGCAGCGGCAATTCATCCTTGCCGGCCGCGAGTTTAAATCGGCCGCGGCCATTATCAATGAGAATGATTTCCGCAGGGAGCGGGTCATTATGGGCGAGTATGAAGGAGAGTTGGCCATTGAAATGGGTGATATCGTTCAGGCTCGGATAAAACTTAATGACGCCTATACTCTGGGTCGGGAATTGGCCCCGGAATCATCGCTGATAACGCAGGTCACGCGACGTCTGGCGCAGGTTGAGCTGTCCCTTGATAATCTTGATGAAGCTCTTACGCTGGCCCAGCGCTCGTATGATTTATCAGTTAAGGTGGGCGAGAAAACGGAGATAGGGCTCAACCAGATGGTTATGGCTGAGATTTTTTCGGCGCGTGGAAACACGGCGGCGGCTATCGAATATGGGCAGAATGGTCTGGAAGTGCTGAGAAAAGTGGGCGATCCGTATGACATTGCGCGGGCTTTATTGACCAAGGCTGACATTTATATCCGGGCGGCCGAAGCACATCGCGGCGCCGTGGAAAAATCATTCGATGAGGCCTTTCGGATTTTCAATAATCTCAAGATATTTTATTGGTCGGCAGAGACCCGGTTCCGCCAGGGGGTATTTTGGTGTCAGAATGCCAATATTTCGGGCGGATTCAAAAATTTGCATGAAGCCGAGAAAATATTTGAAACCATTTCGGAGAAAGCAAAAATAAGGAGTGTCCATCTTTTTCTGCAGGAGCTTTCGCGTCAGGCGGTGGCCCGCTCGCTTTCGAATGACAATGAATTTAAAATCTTCGGGAATTATTTTACGGATAAAGAGTATCTGAACCTTAAATCGGGTCACATTCAGGAAATTATCGACATTCTCGGAAAGCGCACCGGGGCCGGGCGGGTGATTCTGTACAGTTATAATCAGAATGGGGGGGATATATTTTCCACGTTGAATTTGACCGATTTTCAAAAGAAGAGATTTATCCAGCAGTTTACCGATTTATTGGGGGAGGAATTCCACAGCGATAAACCGACTCTGCTGCTCGACAGTCGCCGGGATCCATTCATAAATGATTTGCTCCAGACGGAAAAGGGCGTATCGATAGCCAGCGTGATAGTGACGCCTCTCCTGCTGGGGAAAGAAGTCGCGGGTTATGTTTATCTTGACCGTCTATCTTCCAACGGGACTCTGTCGCCGTTTGGTCAGCAGGAGCTGAATTTTACGGTCGGCTTTGCCGATCTAATTGCGCTCAAGCTGGCCGAATACGGGCGGGTTCTGCTTGAGGAGGATAACAAGCGTCTGAAAGCTCAGCTGCTTGAAAAGGCGGCCTTTCCCAATATCATAACCCAGAACAAGCAGATGTTTGAAATGCTTTCGCGGGTGCAGCAGGTTGTCAACTCCAGTATTTCCATTTCGATTGAAGGTGAGACCGGCTGCGGGAAGGATTTGCTGGCCAAGACCATTCACTATAATTCGGACCGCCGCGATAAGAGGTTTATTTCGGTCAATTGTGCCGCGCTACCCGAAACGCTTCTGGAATCGGAGCTCTTCGGTCATAAAAAGGGAGCTTTTACCGGTGCCGATCGCGATAAGGCAGGTCTTTTCGAGGAGGCTGACTGCGGCACATTTTTTCTGGATGAAATCGCCGACATGCCCCTTTCGATTCAGGCCAAGGTTCTCCGCATTCTGGAGGAAAAGGAGATTGTGCGCCTGGGAGAGACCCGGCCGGTGAAAGTCGATGTGAGGATTATTTCTGCGACCAATAAAGATTTGAGGATGGAGATGGATGCGGGGAAGTTCCGGCAGGACCTGTTCTACCGTCTGACCGCGCTCTGTTTCAGGATTCCACCTTTAAGAGAGAGACGCGAGGACATTCCTCTTCTGATAAGGCATTTCGCCGGTGAAGAAGCCCGCTTTGCTCCCGATGCATTGCGCGCACTGGTGGCCTTTGATTGGCCGGGAAATGTTCGTGAATTGGAGAATGAAGTAAGGAAGCTGATTCTTCTTGCGGGAGAGAATGGTATCATCGATATTTCCCTTCTTTCCGACAAAATCATTCCGACTCACAAGCCGGAGGAAAGCGGCGAACTTGATCTCAATATTGATATCGATTTCAATGACAAGTTCACGCTTTACGATTATCTGGCGGAATATGAGAAGCGATTTATCATCAAGGCTCTGCGTGAGCATGGCGGTATAAAGAAGCATGCGGCGGCGCTGCTTAATATTCCGGAATCGACCTTGAGGTTGAAAATCAAGCAGTATAATATCGACCTTGGCAGCATTAATTCGATCAATTAAATAATCCCCCGACATAATGGGATTTTGGTTTTGCCGGGACCGGCGGCTGTTTTCGGTTTTCCCGGAGAATTTGAAATTTGGAATAAATTGTTATAAAAGACAAAAAAATCCTTGCTAATATATTTAAGAGTTTCTTAAAATTGTCGAAAATATGTGGTAGACAACAGAATGTGGAGAATCCAAGACGACTGCTCGATAACCACTTTAACTAAAATCGATTGATTATCCATCAATCCATCGGGAGGTGAAAAAGCTGATGGCAGGAAAGACTCCGACTAAGAAGGAAAAGAAGAAACCCAAAAAGGCAAAAAAGAAATAAGGCCGTTTCGTTATTTTTCCAATCAGATTATGGGCTCCCCCGGTGGAGCCCTAATTTTTTGCCAGGCTGCGGCGGCCGAAAATTAGCTTATGATTTTTCAGAAACCGTTTGTCCTGTGTCAGAATTTTTGTATATTCCCAACCTATGAGTGAAAAGTTCATCTGGGCGCCGTGGCGTTCCGAATATATTCTGGGTCCGAAAGAAAAAGGGTGCATCTTCTGTAACCGCATCAAACGGAAGAGCGATGTCAAAGATCTGATAGTTCATCGGGGGAAGAAGGTCTTCGTCATCCTGAATCGGTTTCCTTACAATTCGGGTCATGTCATGGTGGTACCGTATCGACATATCGGGTCATTGAATCATCTGACCGGGGATGAGGCGCGGGAATTTTTCGAACTCACGCGGCAAACGGTTGAAGTCATCAAGAAAACGCTGCATCCGCACTCCTTCAATCTGGGGATGAACCTCGGCAAGGGTTCAGGAGCTGGAGTGCCGAGCCATTTGCACATGCATATTGTTCCCCGCTGGAGCGAGGATACAAGTTTCATGCCGGTTATCGGCAAGACAAGAGTAGTATCATTTGACCTGGGTATGATTTACCGAATGTTGAAAGAAGGGTTTGATACTCTATGCCCCGAGGGAAGATCCCGACCAAAGCGGAGCTGATCCAGCTTCAGAGATTATACAAGACCGACGAGAAGATAGCCGAGCGGCTGGGGGGGGTCTCGGCTCAGTTGGTCGCCTACTGGCGGCGCAAAAAAAATATTGCCCGGAATTCTTTTCCCAAGTTTTCTCAGGCGGAAATACAAGAGGTGTGGGAACGGTTCGGCGATGATTATCGTTGCGGCCTGGAACTTGGGATTTCGAAAGCGGCTTTTTACAACTGGCGGCGCAAATACAATCTTAAGGATAAACCGGCCTTCCTGAAATTGGAGCAGCTGGAATTGAATCTTGGTGGGCCAAGTCGCGGGGTGGGGAAGAAGTTCAATTATGGCGGACGAACCATCGCGCAAAAGATAATTGCCGAGAGAGCGGGGCAAGAGAAGGTGGAAATCGGGGAGACGGTTACGGTGGAGCCGGATCTGGCTCTTGCCCATAACACGGCTTCACTTGTTTTGAGGCAATTTCGGGAATCGGGTCTCAGTTATGTCTGGAACCCGAACCGGATTGTTATATCGCTCGATCAAGCGTCGTCGGCAGCGAGCTCCGAAACTGCGGTCGCTCATAAGGAAATACGGGAATTTGTCAAGCGACAGAATATCAAGCATTTTTATGATGTTGGCGAAGGAGTCTGTCATCAACTGGTTGTTGAAAATGGGGACATTCTGCCGGGGCAGCTGGCGGTGGGGACCGATATTCATACAACTTCCTATGGCAGTATCGGCGCTTTTGCCGCGACCATAGGTATGGCCGAAATGGCGGCTCTATGGTCATCGGGTCGGCTATCGATGACTGTTCCGCAGACTATCAGCATTGCCATCAACGGAAAAGTACCGCGGGGCGTATATGCCCGCGATGTTATCCTTTTTATTGTCCGGAATCTGACGGCATCACGAGTTGAAGGGACGGCGATTGAATTCTATGGTTCGATCGTATCGCAGATGTCGATTTCCGAAAGATTCACCCTTTCGCACCTTTCCATGGATCTGGGGGCGGTGACGGCGATCTGTCCGTTCGACTCCACGACACGGCGGTATTTTTTGGGGAGAACAAAGATGCCCTATCGACCGGCCCTGGCCGACAAGGATGCCTTATACGAAGCGACTTTCGAATTTAATATCAATCAAATCAAGCCGCAGGTGGCACTTCCGGATAAAGCTGACAAGGTGGTTGATGTTGTGAGTCTTGAAGGGCTGCCGCTCAATCAGATAATTTTGGGCTCCTGCGCCAACGGCCGTCTTGACGACCTGCGTATTGCCGCCGATATCATCAAGGGGAAACGGATTCATCCCGATATCAGAATGATGATCTACCCGGGCTCGCGGGGGATTTACCTGGAGGCGCTCAAGAAGGGCCTAATTCGGGCATTTGTGGAGGCGGGTGCACTGGTGATGAATCCCGGGTGCGGACCGTGTCCCGGAAATTATCAGGATATTCTGGCTCCGGGAGAAAGGTGTCTTTCCACGGCGGCTCGTAAGGCGGGGTCGGCCGCGGATTCAGGCGGGCCAGAGGTTTATCTGGTCTCGCCGGCGACGGCGGCCATATCGGCAATAAAGGGAGTTCTGACCGATCCGACCGGGTATGTCAAATGAGGCGTGCCGCCGCTATTGAGAATTTCTGAACTTCCCTCGATATTCATTATCTGAATGGGGTAACACTGACTGCAGATCGTGATACGCCCACGGCACGCATTCTAATAGGATTTTGCCTGACCTTCAATCGAGGTACAGTCAGCAGGGGGAGCACTTCTCCTAAGGGCGCTAATCTTTCATCGACTGCAGAAACTTCTCATTGGTCTTGCTCTTTTTCATCCGGTCGGCCAGGAATTCCATCGCCTCGATCGGGTTCATTTCGGCGAGGAATTTACGGAGAATCCAAACCTTAGAAAGGACGTCGGGTGGCAAGAGAAGCTCTTCTTTGCGGGTGGAACTGCGGTTTAGGTCCATGGCGGGGAAGATGCGCCGGTCGGAGAGGCGGCGGTCAAGCACCATTTCGAGATTGCCGGTGCCTTTAAATTCTTCAAAAATAACCTCGTCCATCCGCGACCCGGTTTCGATCAGCGCGGTGCCGATAATGGTCAGGGAACCACCCTCTTCAATGTTGCGGGCGGCGCCAAAGAAACGTTTCGGTTTGTGGAGCGCGTTGCTATCCACACCGCCGGAGAGGATTTTCCCCGAATGGGGGACAACCGAGTTATGTGCGCGCGCCAGACGAGTGATACTGTCGAGGAGAATTACGACATGGTATTTATGCTCCACGAGGCGTTTGGCCTTCTCCAGGACCATATTGGACACCTGAACATGGCGTTCGGCCGGCTCATCAAAAGTAGAGGAAATCACCTCGCCTTTGACCGAGCGCCGCATATCCGTAACCTCTTCCGGTCGCTCATCGATGAGGAGGACGATTAATTTGACTTCGGGATGATTGGTGGTGATGGAGTTGGCGATTTTCTGCAGAATCATCGTCTTGCCGGCCTTCGGGGGCGAAGTAATCAGAGCGCGCTGGCCCTGGCCAATCGGGGTCATCAGGTCCATGATGCGGGTCGTCAGTTCTTCAGGATTGACCTCCAGCTTGAAAGAGACATTGGGATAGAGGGGGGTCAGATTATCGAAAAGGATTTTATGTTTGGAGATTTCGGGGTCTTCAAAATTGATAGCTTCAATTTTGAGCAGGGCGAAATATCGTTCGCTGTCCTTGGGTGAGCGAACCTGACCGGAAATGGTGTCGCCGGTGCGGAGGTCAAACCGCTTAATCTGGGACGGGGAGACATAGATGTCATCGGGCCCCGGAAGATAGTTATAGTCGGGGGATCTCAGAAACCCGTATCCCTCGGAGAGTATCTCGAGAACACCCTCGGCGAAGATCAATCCCTCCTGCTGGGCTGCGGTTGCCTCCATGACTTTGTAGATCAATTCCGACTTTCTCAGTCCCGAAACGCCGGGGATGTCAAGCGACTCGGCGATTTGCAGGAGCTCGGCGATGGTTTTGTTTTTCAGTTCGGAGCTTTCGATCACATTAACCTTATTCATAGTAACTCACTTTCCGTTCAATACCTTTTCTTTATAGTGTAAAGGAGTGTTATTTCAATTCTTCAACGGGAGCATCCCCCCAGAGTTTTTCCAGCGCATAGAATTCTCGGGCCGATTTGTGGAAAATATGCACGACGACATCGACATAATCGAGCAGAATCCATTTGCCTCCCCGTACGCCCTCACGATGCCAGGGCTGGATACCCTTGGCAAGCAGACCCTCATCGACCGCATCCGCAATAGCCTGAACGTGAATGTCAACATCCCCGCTGACTATCACAAAATAGTCGCAAATCGAGGTGAGGTTCTTTAATTTTAGGATTTTAACGTCGTAACCTTTTTTGGAGAGCGCCAGTTTTCCTGCTGTTCGTGCAACAGATAAGGGTGTTGGGTTCAAATTCCTTTCTCTATACTCCTATTTTGTGGATTTAAGGAACAGATTACTGCAATCCGTACCCAGTACTAAAGTAACAGTAATACTTCGATAATTATTCTCGATCGGTTCGTAGACGATGTTTTCGGATTCCAGTCCCAGCTGCCCGGCCAGAGCCGCGGCCATAGAGAGATCGGGTTCCCGGGAAATCAGGAAACTCTTTTTTACATCGTAGGCTTTGAAGTCGAAGACCTCCAGGACACTTACCTCAAGAGGTGGCTTGACCAGCGAGGGAAGCCCCCTGGCGATTTTATCGGCCACACCGCGCATCCCGCACCCGTTAAGAATCTGCAGACGGATGCCCTGGACAGGGGAGTCGATGGTTTTGGAGACGCCGTTGGTGATTTTAAGGGCGAAGCTGGCACCGTAGACGACCACCAGGGCAAAAATGGCGACAATGGCCAATTCCAGGAAACGGGAATTTCTCTTGACCTTCGGGGTCCGCCGTTTCACGCTGATATGTTTGTTCTGGGATCTTCTTATAAACATTTATTAATCGTCAAAAATGAAGTGGGTAGCAGCAGGAGCGGTTTACTGGTTTTCAGACCTCCACGGCATCGTCTGGTAAGGGGAATATAGGTAATACAGGTCGGGGACGGTTTCGAATCCAACCGAAATATTAATATTGCTGGAGGGGTGATAATCAAGTCTGAAACCGGGCAGGAGAGTGGCGTTGCTATTGTGGTTGTTGCGGTCAAAAAGATTTCCGGGATTGTGAGCAACTCCCATTTTGAGATTGAGTGAAAGCGAAGATGATATTTCATAGAAAATGGAAGATGTTAAAAGTCCCAGGCTACCTGAGGTTCCGCCACCGGAGAAGAAACTGAGAGAATAGGAATTGGACCATTTTATTCTGGACAAGTCAATGAGTGAAAACGGCTTGCTGGCCGGTTTGAGACCCAGGTAGTCGCTCTTAACTGATTGAATTTCGGCTTTGTCAGTCAATTGTGCTGACAAGGTCGCCGATAAAAATACTACCAATATTACCGTGAAAAATAATGTCTTGTTCATAAATTTCCAGCTTAAAAGCAGGTTCAATTAATAAGTTATCTGTTTTAAAAACTTTGTCAATCTATTTTTATCTCCGTGTACATTATCGGCCGGGACAGGATGGCACAATAGTTCCAATAGGTAATACCGTGCAGCAAGCGGTTTCGTTTATATTTTTTTTGCCTTTATGGCTGATTCGAGGGATGAAAGCTGTTCCAGCGAATTGACACCCTCAACCTCAAGAGAGTCGGAGACTTTCCAGACAGCGCATCTTTTGCCGGCTTTCCGAAGGATTTCAATCGAGTCGGTGATATAATATTCCTTCTGCACATTTTCATCCGTGACCTGATGAAGCGCCCAGAACAGGTCGCGACTGTTGAAACAGAACAGACCGCTGTTAATTTCCCTTATTTTCTTGGTTTCCGAGCCGGCGTCCTTTTCCTCGATAATGGCGGCGAGGATATCGGTGTTATCCTGTCGGACAATTCTGCCGTACCCTCGGGGATTGTCCAAATCGGCGCTGAGGCATGTGGCCGAGGCATTATTGAGAGTGTGAAACTCAAAGAGACTCTTTATCGATTTGGCCGACAGGAAAGGAACATCGCCGTTGGCGACCAGTATGGTGCCCTCAAATCCGCGGAAGACATCCTCGGTCACTATGACCGCGTGCCCGGTCCCTTTCTGCTCTTTCTGCCAGATAAATTCAACCTTGAAGTCTCTTAACTCTTCAATCACAAGTTCACCTTTATGTCCGATTACCACGACCGTGCGGTCGAGGGCAACACCGGACATGGTTTCCAGGAGATGTCGGATGAGAGACTTGCCGTTGATCCGATGCAAAACCTTGGGCAGGTCGGATTTCATCCTTTTTCCTTTGCCGGCGGCAAGGATTATGGCCGCAAAATTACTGGTCATATTTGAAATGGGTCAGGCGATCCGGTTGTTCTTGTCGACCTTGACAAATCTGGGGGCATAAAATACTGCTTTTTCGCGCTCGATCTGGCCATAGGCGATGATGATAATGACATCGCCGACTTTTCCCTTTTTCGCGGCGGCGCCGTTGAGGCAAATTGTCCCCGAACCGGGTTTACCCTCAATGACATAGGTTTCCAGCCGCTCACCATTGGTGACATCGGCAATTTGCACTTTTTCGTAGGGGACGATATCGGCAGCTTTCATGAGGTCGGAATCGATCGTAATCGAGCCCTCATAATTGACATTCGCCTCGGTTATGGTGGCGCGGTGTATCTTTGATTTACAAACAGTTATCAACATAATATCTCAATATCCTGATTTCTCTTATAACGAACTTATAATATAATTGTTTCCAAGATTCTGGCAAGAACAGATTTTGGCCTGAAAGATTTTTCTCTTGTAAGATGCGCCGGGAGGTGTTAATATTCATAAAATTGAACCGATGGTCTGGCGGCTGGTTCTGATTTAACAAGAAAGGGCATAGGTTGCCTCCGGGCCGAATAGAAAGGAAAAGCGATGTTTTGTCCCAAATGCAGATATGAATATGATTTTGGCATAGCCATTTGTCCCGATTGCAAAGTGCGGCTGGTGGCTGAACTTCCGCCGGAAGACGAAACGGAATATGTTGATCTGGTGACAATTTTGACCACCGGCGATGCCGGAGTGGCCGCGATGGCGAAATCGATCCTCGAGGCGGCTGAGATCCAGTATTATGTCAAGGGGGAGAGCACCCGCGCCCTTTTTGCGGCAGGTTTTATTGAGATTCAGGTTCGGCCGGACGACGTTGAAGATGCCCGGCCGCTTATGGATGATATGAAGCGGGACTTAAGAGCGACCGACCCGCGCCGCGCGGAGATGGGGGATGAGGAAGATGATTATGAAGGGGAAGAGGGAGAGGAGAAAGAATAGGGCGAGGCAAATTTTTCGATGAAGATTGATACGGGGGCACTCTCCGCGGCATGATCGGGGGCAAGAATCCGCAGATCGCCGGCAGAATTTCTAATATGAAAATGAAGCTCGCTTGGCTCACTGACATCCATCTCGATTTTCTGGAATCCCCCCAGAGAGAAGAGTTTTTCACTTCCTTGAAATCAAGAAAAATGGACACAGCTTTGATAAGCGGCGACATTGGCACGTCTCATAATCTTGTCAATTTATTGAGGGAAATAGATAGAGAGCTTCCAATACCCGTCCATTTCGTCCTGGGAAATCATGATTTCTATCATAGTTCCATTTCTGAGGTAAGAGCTGCTATGAAGATGCTCTGCATTGCATCCGATAGATTGCACTATTTGACCGCTTCAGGAGTCGTCAGACTATCGGAGAAAACGACTCTGATCGGCCACGATTCCTGGGCTGATGGTCGCATCGGCGACTATGAACTGTCAAGGGTCATGTTGAATGATTATTTTCTGATTGAAGATCTCCGGGATTTATCCAAAACGGAGCGCCTGTCTGTTATGAAGGCGTTGGCCGATGAAGCTGCTTCATATTTGAAGATTAATCTCTCCAAAGCGCTTGAAATCTCGCAGACGGTCATATTATTAACTCACGTTCCTCCTTTTCGCGAAGCCTGCTGGCATGAGGGTGAAATTTCCGGCCCTGACTATCTTCCCCATTTCTCCTGTAAGGCGGTTGGAGATGTTATTCTTGATATTATGAAGGAGCGTCCTGACAAAAAACTTATCGTTCTCTGTGGCCACACCCACAGCAGCGGTGAGGTCAGGATTTTGAAAAATCTGACAGCTTATACCGGCGGTGCCGTCTATGGCGCCCCCAAAATCCAGAGAATATTCAAGTTCCCTTGACCAAAAGTCAAATTGCTTCGACATCGGTGGGGCAGATCAGTTGCGATCTATCAGGCTATAGGAAACCGTGGGGGCGTCTGGTCTCGATTCCGCCGTTGCCGAATCCATGACCCGACGCAAGAGATGAATGATGGAGGTATGAAGGACACCGGGGCCGGCTGAAGCCTGCCGCCCACAAAATTATAAATTCCATACTCAAAGGCAGGTGTGGTCATTTCACGGATGGTTCTGATTCGGCCGGTTATCGGAAACCCCATTCGGCGATATTAGCGGCCGCAATAGTATCGGCCATTTTGAAATCGCCTCCCGCATAGAGTTTGTTCTTATATACTGCAAGTGAATTCACCTTATTAAAGGCACTGCCGGAAAGACCGGCTCCCAATGGTGACCAAGAAGAGCGATCCCAGGCGGCGATATCATTCATGGATTCGCCGGAGATATAAGTGAAGAACCCGCCGGCGATCAGTCTGTTATTGTAGACAGCAAGAGTCTGTATTGTTCCGTTAAAAGTCTGAGGTCCCAATTGCGACCAGGAGGAACCATTCCAGGAGGCAATATGGTCGGCAAAGGTCGTTCCGGCAGTATCGAATTGCCCCGCGACAATAGGCTTACTATCGAACAATGTGAGAGCAAAGACCCAGGGCAACCAATTCTCCCCGCTTACCCCGGCGCCCAGCGGTTCCCAATTTAAGCCATTCCAAGAGGCTATACGATGGGCGTGAATTCCTCCGGCCTCGCCGAAGAGGCCTCCAACAATAAGCTTGCTGTTATAAATGGCCAGGGCATTAACGCGGTTATCGGTTCCTAATCCCAGGAACGACCATGTAGTCCGATTCCAAGCGGCAATATTATTAACAGCGAGATCCCCTGCGGTCGAAAAATAGCCTCCGGCGATCAGCTTGTCGCCATATATGGCAAGTGCAGATATATATCCGTCTATTCCCGTTCCCAGGGGAACCCAGGAAGAACCATTCCAGGCGGCGATTCTGTTGGCACTAACTCCGCCGGCGGTGCCAAATTGGCCCGCGGCGATCAGTCTGTTATCAAAGACAGCAAGCGCGGAAATAGGGCCGTCGGTACCTGTTCCCAGAGAAGACCAATTGGAACCGTCCCAGGCGGCGATATAGTTGACGCTGACAGCACCTGCTTGCGTAAAAGATCCGCCGGCAACCAGTTTGTCGTCGTAAACGACAAGTGCTTGTACGGCGCTATCGAATCCCGAGCCGACCGGGGCCCATGACCAAGTGCCGGTAGGTTGAGCGGGATTATTATCATTAGAGCAGCCTGCAAGAAGCGCGCTGAGAATTATCATGATGTACAATGGAATGGCAAGTGAAATCTTGAATCTTCTCATCGGCAACCTCCCATAATGGATGCACTGAAATTGGCATTGTCTGACTAAAGTGATTTTATATCCATAATATACGGACTGGGAAGGCCAAGGGCAATTGAAATCCGAGAAGTTAAAGAAGGTCGAAATTCCCCCCGAATTCCGCCATCCGCGGAATGAGCGGGGGTTTCGACAATCCATATTTCGCTTCGAAATTTCTTCCGAAAACGGGTAACCCACCCGCCACGGCGGGCTGACCGCGCGGGAAAACCCCACTATTCCAACCTTCTTTTCCCATAAAAACCACTTGTTCAATTCTATATTCCCCCTATATTACTTATGAAGTCAACAAATTACCGGCATTTAGGGAATCGAGCGAAGACATGTGTAAATCAAGGCCTTTGGGGTCATGTCCACAATTGATGACGAGGTAAAATTATGAGACGAACGTTAATGGTACTATCAGGCATTATCATTCTAATCGCGACGGCAGCATCATTTGCCGGCGATTGCGGGGATGTCAATGGATCCGAAACAGTCAACATTCAGGATATAACATACTTGATTAATTTTCTATACAAAGGCGGTCCGGCGCCATTCTGTGCGTTGGGCGATGTTAACAACTCCGGCATAGTCAATATTCAGGATATTACATATTTGATTAATTTTCTTTATAAAGACGGCGCGGATTTGGATTGTGGGCCAACCACAGGAACAATAACAGATATTGATGGCAATATCTATCAAACAATAGAAGTATGTAATCAATGGTGGATGGCAGAGAATTTGGAAGTAACCCATTACCGTAATGGCGATGCCATACCCAACGTAACCGACGATGGCCCATGGGGAAATCTCTTCTCTGGAGCATATTGCGAATACAATAACGATATAAATAGTGTTGTTGTTTATGGCCGCTTATATAACTGGTACGCGGTAGACGACAGCCGGAATTTAGCGCCAGTAGGCTGGCATGTGCCAAGTGATGCTGAGTGGAAACAATTGGAGATGTATCTTGGCATGAGCCAGTCCGAAGCCGATGCAGACGGCTGGCGTGGCGCTGATGTAGGCGGTAGGCTAAAAGAAATCGGCACAACGCATTGGGACAGTCCCAATACTGGCGCAACCAATGAAAGCGGTTTTGCCGCATTGCCTGCCGGGAACCGTGGCGGCTTTGGAAGTTACCAAGGTATGGGTATCAACGCCTACTTTTGGTCTTCTACGGAATATGATACTTATCTCGCATGGAGCCGGTACCTGTTCTCCAATATTTCAGAAGTCAGCCGCTACAACCTCTTTATGCAATTTGGTTTCTCGGTTCGCTGTGTCAAGGATTAGGATAGCTAATTGATAAATTATTTAAGCGAATGGTGGACAGACACCGTAGGTGGGATGTCAATAGCTTGATCAGAAAAGCGTTGCTGACGGCGCTGGAAAGCTAAAGTAGGTCGAAATTCCCCCCGAATTCCGCTGTCAGCGGAATGAGCGGGGGTTTCGACAATCCATATTCGGAGTTTCGAAGGGTCTTAGCATTCCCCACGTCAAGTGGGGAATGCGTGACCCTGCGATATAAGAAAGTGCCGGGTCACACCTCGCACTCTGTACTCGGCAAGACCCGACGCAACTTCAAAGAATTCATTTTTTTATAAAACCGCCGATAAAAAATCTGCGGTGGCTGATAAATTTGCGCGTCCGCACAATTTCCGGATCATTAGGATCGAAGACTGATGCCGAGTCACAACTGGCCAAAGCTAGATCATATTGATGATAACGGCTATGAATTAGTCCACGCACTAACCAGGTTTCCGTATTATTATGTCTACGTATTATTGAACTATCGAAACTCGCAATGGAGGCTTCATAATTGCCATTAATGCCATATAAATAGCCTCTAATGTACCACACATAATAATCGTCTTCTCCAAATGACATTGCACTATCTATGTTTTGTATCGCCTGTCTAAACCTATTCATGTTGAGCAGCGCAAAAGCACGGACTGCCCAAGCACCGCCGAGATAATGATGATAGGAAATTGAGCTATCAATATTCTGCAATGCACGCTCGTAGCACGAGATGAGCTCTTGCGACTGGCTATGTTCGCCGAAATAGATGAAATTAATCCTCTTTAGTGGATTTGGACAAATCTCGAGTTCCGCAATCCCCTTGTATAGAAATATCTGGGCAGTTTTCATTGAGTCAGACCGCGAAAGGGCCAATGCATATCCAAAGTGAACAATCGCCTCCTCATAATCCCCAATTCCGATTGCGACAAGTCCCTTTTCATATGCCGAAGCAGCCGTACGCGCCAGGCAAATCGCTTGCTGACGAAGTGATTCTAATTCATTTTCGGAATAGAGGGATTTACCGGGCAATGCAATTAAGTCTCTTTCATATGGGGCCCAAGCGCACAAAAGTTCGTTCATTTCTTCTTTTGTGATAGGGTGCTGGGGTAGAATCAGTTGGTAGATTGACGGCCCGCACATTAAAAAAAGAGCGATTATCGATGCAACTCCGCCCAAGAATGCCACCTTATTCCATACATTAAGGCGGCTGAATCTATTGAACAATTTCCTCATATTTTAAGATAACCGCAATTTGCCTTAATAACCATCTAGCAGAGGGTGCCTCCAAATTCAATTTCTCTATCGCTTAATTCATATGAGCAACATCTCAAATATATTGTTATTCTATAATCTTCTTATCGCGGATTGCAGTTTTATGCGCAAAAAAGACCCTTGGTTGATAGCATTTGCCACTATTTTAGCTATGACTTCATTGGTTTTTGCCACTTCGGCCTTTCTACCTCGCACTAGATTCTGCAAGCTTGCAGGCGTCTTAGCTATTAGTATTTCATTATATTGCGCATTCCGTATATCTATGATCTGATTGCAAGTATAAATTGTCGCACGCAAGAGCGTACTTGTATTTATAATGTCTGTGTCTTCTAATGTCAATTCTGGGATGTAATTAAGGAAGGCCTCAAGTGCAGTATATTTGAGATATGCCATGACCGGAATAGTGTCGCCTTCAATTTTAATAATGGGTGAATCAGTCCTTTGTTCTGCATTTTCATCAATTTCCTTTATGACTGACTCCATTAAATATTTCGTCTTGTGTCTTTTGCTCTTTTCGAATTCCAACCTGCCCCTGTATTCGGATATAAGAAATCCTATTATTGCACCAAGTATTATGCCCAAAAAAATCCACGCGAGCCTTTTAATGGATTTTTCCGGCCTATACATGCATTCCAAATGGATTGGATTTTCTTCGGTATTATCCTCTTCGTAAAGTGTCTGATCATCTATCATACAATCACCTCCAATCTGGAATATAATAATTCAACAATTATTTCCAATGTCTAACTTTCGCCAGCCAATACGCAAATGAGCTAGCCAGCTTTGTAGCGCAAAATCCCAAAGGGTTTTGCGATTGGGTTGCATTCCCCCGCCCATACTGCAAAATCCACATCGAATCGATGGTGATTCAGCACCCGACCCTTTATATGAAAGCATGATTATGAGTATGTCTTCCATCCAAAAACAATCATCCGCCAATTCCACTGTCAGAAATTGGCACCGGAAAGGTAAAGGACCATTAGAATTCAATGCCGGATCACTGCCGCGAACATTTTAAAAAACGAAGAAACAAACCCAAATTGCCGGTCGTCCATCTAATGTCTAACGTATTGCTATACATGCAGCTTGCACCAAATTTAACCGCTTCTGCAAACTTCGTAGGTCAGG
Source organism: Candidatus Zixiibacteriota bacterium (assembly GCA_026397505.1). Lineage (NCBI taxonomy): Bacteria > Pseudomonadati > Candidatus Zixiibacteriota > Candidatus Zixiibacteriota bacterium. The sequence continues at coordinate 24,415 of JAPLUR010000053.1, read as the reverse complement.
TCTCTTGCAGACCTGACACAATTTTGTCAGGAGCGTAAAGCTCCTGACCTACCTCAAAATATTTGCTATTGCGCCAGGCGTTCGAGCTGCTTCTTGAGGCTGGTATAATAAGCGGCGGACATGACCTTAAGCGGCAGGGAAACCATGTCATTGATTAATAGATTTTCGCCGCCAACTCTGCCAATGGCTGATATCGGAATGCCGCTTTGCATGCAGTGCTCTACCAGTTTCTCACCGTCAGAGGGCGATGTCGAAACGATGATCCGCGATTGTGCCTCGCCGAAGAGAAGGCAATCGGGGCGGATAGTATCGCCAAGGAATATTTTCGCGCCAATCATTTTTTCGCGATTGGAGATACAGCACTCCGCCAGAGCAATCGCCAGGCCGCCATCGGCACAGTCATGCGCCGATTTGATCAGTCCCGATTGTATGGCCGATAGTACCGTCTCCTGCAGTCTTTTCTCAAACTGCAGGTCAAGCGCGGGAACCGGGCCGGTGGTTTTGCCGAATATGGTATGAAGGTACTCCGAGGCGCCGAGTTCCTCATCGTTTTCGCCGATGAGGTAGATGATGTCACCCTCGTCTTTGAACCACTGGGTTGTAATATGGGAAATATCCTCGACAACGCCGAGCATTCCGATCACCGGTGAAGGAAATACCGCATGCTCGGGGTCTTCATTGTAGAAACTGACATTGCCGCCGGTGACCGGTGTGCCGAATACGCGACAGGCCTCGCCCATTCCTGCGACCGCCTCGGCAAAACCATAATAGATTTCCGGTTTGTAGGGATTGCCGAAATTGAGGCAGTTGGTGATCGCCACCGGCCGCGCGCCGGAACAGACAACATTGCGGGCCGATTCGGCTACCGCCTGCTGCGCGCCCAGACGCGGGTGAAGATGGCAGTACCTTCCGTTGCAGTCGGTAGTAAGGGCAATCGCTTTTCTGGTCTTGCGGATACGGATGATCGCGGCATCAGAGCCGGGGCCGACCGCGGTATTAGTACGCACCATGGAATCGTACTGATTGTAGACCCAGTCCTTATTGCAGATATTGGGAGAGCTTAAGAGCATCAGGAGGTCGATGTTCCAGTCCCGGTCAGTCGGGAATTGCGATAAATCGAGTTGCGATAGTTGCTCTATATGTTCCGGCTTGCGCTTTTCGCGATGATAGACCGGCGCACCGCCGCCCAAAACCAGGCATTCCGAAGGGATTTTGGCGACAGTCTTGCCATGCAAGCGAACCTCGAAAATCCCCGTATCATTGGTCTCGCCGATAATGACCGATTCAAGCTCCCATTTCCTGAATACTTTCCGGACTTCCTCTTCCATTCCCTTCTTGACACAGACCAGCATCCGTTCCTGCGATTCGGAAAGGAGAATTTCGTAGGGCGTCATTTTTTCCTCGCGGACAGGCACTTTGTCGATATCGATGGTGACGCCGGAATTTCCCCGGGCCGACATCTCGGAACAGGAACAGGTAATGCCGGCGGCGCCCATATCCTGCACGCCGATGATCAAATTCTTGTCGATTATTTCCAGAGTCGCCTCCATAAGAAGCTTCTCCGTGAAGGGATCGCCGATCTGCACCGAGGGGCGCTTCGATTCCGATTTCTCCGAAATTTCCTCAGAGGCGAAAGTGGCACCATGAATGCCATCACGGCCGGTTTTAGAACCGACAATCATCACCTGATTACCTTTGCCCTTAATGACCGCCGAAATCATTCGGTCGGTTTTGACAATGCCGACCGCCATGGCGTTGACGAGCGGGTTGCCGGTATAGGCCTCATCAAAATATGTTTCGCCGGCCACGGTCGGAACGCCGAAGGAGTTGCCGTAGTCGCCGATGCCGCGCACGACGCCATCGATCAAATACCGCACGCGCGGATTATCGGGGGAGCCAAAGCGGAGCGAGTTGAGGGAGGCGATAGGGCGGGCGCCCATAGTGAAAATATCGCGCAGAATTCCGCCGACCCCGGTAGCGGCACCCTGAAACGGCTCGACCGCAGAGGGGTGGTTGTGCGATTCGATTTTGAAGACTATCGCCAGGCCCTCGCCGATATCGACGGCACCGGCGTTTTCCTCGCCGGTTTTGGTCAGAAGCGCCTCGCCCTCACGGGGAAGCGTTTTCAGCAGGGCAATGGAATTTTTATAGGAGCAGTGTTCCGACCACATGACCGAGAATATGCCGAGCTCAGTATAATTCGGTTCGCGTCCCAGTATTTCTATGATTTTTCGATATTCTTCATCATTCAGCCCGTGGTCTTTAACCATGCCGGGGGTAACTTGCGGTTGTTCCATCGTTCCTCCAAACCGTTAAACCCCGAATATAACGATGATGAGAAATTGAGTCAATCAGAGATTCTTTTCTTGAATTATTTGCTCCGGCAGAATATCATTGGCGTATGCGAGATTTGGCGGCATCGGTCGAGCGAAATATAAGGGAACAATCGCTGGTGATTTCCGGGATGAAGGTTCTGGTTGCCTTCTCGGGGGGGCCGGATTCGACCGCGTTGCTGCACATTCTCAATAAATTGTCGAAAAAAATGGAATTCGGGCTGGCCGCCTGCTATATCAATCATAAAATCCGGCCGAGGGCGGTCAGAAAAGAGATTGATTTCTGCGTCGATTTTTGCCATCGGTTGAAAATTCCCATGGTGGTGGCTGAGGGCGATATTCCGGGGTTTGCCCGAGAGTCGCGCCTTTCGCTGGAGGAGGCCGGGCGGGAGTTCCGCTACATGATGTTGGGCAAAATTGCCCGGGAAGAAGGATGCCAGCGAATTGCACTGGGGCATCATCAGGATGATATTGTAGAAACGGTATTTTTCCGCCTTCTGCGCGGCACCGGGCCGCAGGGATTGCAGCCGATTAAGCCTCTTTCGGGAAATATTATTCGTCCTCTTCATAATATTTCAAGGGCTGAAATTGAAGCTTATCTGCGGAAGCACAGAATTGATTATCTGCTCGATCGGTCGAATCTGAAATCCGAGTACAGCCGCAACTTCCTGCGAAACAAAGTAATGCCGATGCTGGAGAGGAAATTTGGAAGTGGGTTTCGCAGGAATGTTATCAATTTTGCCGGCATCATTTCCGGGGAAGAGGAATATCTGAAAGGTATCGCGGAGCGGGCGGTCAAGAAGATATCATATGGAACCCCGGCGGGGAAAATTATTGTTGATTTGAAGCAGTTCGGCTCTTATGATGTTTGGTTAAGAAGACGGATAGTCAGAATATTACTTCAGAAAATGACCGGACGGGCTGGGGCCGGGAGTTTTGAGGAAGTGGAGCGGATACTCCAGACCGCGGAAGGAAAGCTTAAAAGTGCAAATGTCGGCGGAGGAATAAGAGTCATAAGAGAAAAGGAGATTTTGCTGTTCCTGCCAAAAAGCAGGGTTATAGCCGGAAAGGAAATCAGGATGGGAGGAATCACCGAAGTACCGGAGTTAAAAGCGCGGATTAGATGCCGACTGATCCCCACCGCGCGGGCAAAAGCAGAGATTCAAGCAGAAGGCCGGCGAATCAATATTGATTTCGAGAGCATCTGTCCGCCTCTTCGTATAAGAGGGATAAAACCGGGGGACAGGTTTGTTCCGCTGGGGATGAAGGGAAGCAAGAAGGTCGGGAATTTTATGACCGACAGAAAAGTACCGCGATATTTTCGGGATGAAATCCCGGTAATCAATGATAGAGAAGGGATTATCTGGCTGGTCGGGTATCAAATATCGGACCGCTGTAAGATTGACAGTAGTACCAGGAAGGTTTTGATGATAGAGTTTATTAATGGGAGAGACGATGGAAGTGCATAAATTTGATCTGCTTTATACGCAGGACAAGATTGCGTGCAGAATCAGGGAACTGGGGGAGGAGATATCCCGCGACTATGCGGAGAAGGATCCGATACTTATCGGTGTTCTCAAGGGGTGTGTGATTTTTCTGGCCGACCTGATTCGGAATATCAATATTCCCATTGAGGTGGAATTCATATCCGCCTCCAGCTACAACGGGAATATGACAGCCGAAAATCAGGTGGCAATGGTTGGCGGGCCGAAGGTTTCGATAAAGGGGCGGCATATATTGTTAGTCGAGGGAGTGGTTGATTCCGGGCATACGGTCAGGGCTCTAATCGACCGGTTGAAACTTCAGGAACCGGCCTCGATAGCGGTTGTTACACTTCTGGACAAGCCGGTGTGTCGGAAGGTTGAAGTGAATATTGCCTATAAGGGTTTCGATGCCGGCGATCATTTTGTAATTGGTTTTGGACTGGATGCGGCGCAAAAATATCGCAACCTTCCATTCATAGGGAAGGTAATAGGTTAGAGACAATTCTTGATATTTTCTGACCATTTTGCCGATAATATTGTATATTATTGCAGGAGTTTAAGATTGATGAAATTTAGCGACGATAAGAATCTATCACAGGGACCCGGTAGACGGCCGAACCGTCCGGGGAAAACCAATCCTGATGGCCATGAGTCTTTTTCCTGGAAAGGGCCGGCAAAATCGTTGGTTTTCTGGGTAGTAATCATATTGGCCTTTATATTTGCTTACAGCCTCTATTCTTCGGCCAGCAAAGATATGGCCGAAATTTCCTACAGCGAATTTCTGAATCAATTGGAGAAAGGGAATGTTGCCTCGGTTACCTTCATAGAAAAGGAGATTGAGGGGAAGTTGAAGACTGAGACCGTCCTGGTCTCGGGCAACACGACCGGCAAGTTTGCCAAGTTCAAAGCCAGGATACCTTTTGATGATAACAGTTTCAGCCTGGTTGATCGTCTGGAGAAAGCGGGGGTCATTATCACGGCCAAGACTGAAGGGCTCAATTATCTTTCGGTTTTGATATCTATTGCGCCGTGGTTTCTATTGATTTTTGTATGGCTTTTTTTCCTGCGCCAGATGCAGGGAGCCTCGGGGCCGAAAGGGCTTTTTTCATTCGGGAAGAGCCGCGCCAAACTGGTTACCGATGAACGCCCGAAAGTTACTTTCAATGATGTTGCCGGTGTTGACGAAGCCAAAGAGGAATTAGGCGAGATTATTGAGTTTCTCAAAGATCCGGGAAAGTTTCAGAAATTGGGCGGGAAAATTCCCAAAGGGGCCCTGCTTCTTGGTCCCCCGGGTTCAGGGAAGACGCTTCTGGCGCGAGCTGTGGCCGGTGAGGCGGGGGTGCCGTTTTTCTCGATGTCCGGCTCTGATTTTGTAGAGATGTTCGTGGGTGTCGGCGCCAGCCGCGTCCGCGACCTATTTGACCAAGGCAAGAAGAATGCGCCCTGTATCATATTCATAGACGAGATTGATGCGGTGGGGCGTCACCGTGGCGCCGGTCTGGGGGGCGGCCACGATGAAAGAGAGCAGACTCTGAACCAACTTTTGGTTGAGATGGACGGATTCGAGTCCAACGACGGTGTTATCCTGATTGCCGCCACCAACCGTCCTGATATTCTTGATCCGGCCCTGATGCGACCGGGGCGGTTTGACCGTCAGATTGTAGTCGATTCCCCCGATGTTCGCGGACGGGAGGGGATTCTCAAAGTCCATACCAAGAAAATCAAGCTCGGAGAGGATATCAGACTGGATATCCTTGCCCGCGGAACGCCGGGACTTTCTGGGGCCGATCTGGCCAACATGGTTAATGAAGCGGCGCTTCTGGCGGCCCGCAGGAACCGCGACGCCGTTATGATGCAGGATTTTGAAGAGGCCAAGGATAAGGTGATGATGGGAACGGAGAGGAGATCCATGGTGATTCCGGAGGAAGAGAAGAAGATGGTGGCTTATCACGAGGCGGGACATGCGCTGGTTTCCAAATTCCTGCCGGATGCGGACCCGGTGCATAAGGTCACTATCATTCCGCGCGGATTGGCGCTTGGTGTCACCCATTTCCTGCCGGTTGATGAGCGGCATACGCACTCCAAGGTGCGCATAGAGACCAGGCTGGTTTATGCCATGGGGGGGCGGGCGGCCGAGAAGGTCGTATTTGACCAGGTCTCGACCGGCGCGGCCGATGACCTGCGCAGAATCACCGAAATCGCCCAGAATATGGTCTGCAAATGGGGGATGTCGGAGAAGCTGGGGCCGCTCACATTCGGGCGGAGAGAAGAACAGATATTCCTGGGTCGCGAAATAGCCCAGCATCGGGATTATTCGGATGATACGGCGCGTCTGATTGATGAGGAAGTTCGCTCGATAGTGGAAAAGGCCGAAAAGACCGCCTATGATATTCTGACAAGGCATCGTCATGAACTGGATATTGTCGCCAAAGCGCTTCTGGAAAAAGAGGTTCTTGACGGCCACGCAATTGATGTTTTGATCGGTCGCACCGGGCCGGAGGAAATTCCCTCGTTGGAGCCGGCGCCGAAGCTTGATGGATAAGGCAAAAATCACAAAAGGTGTGCGGCTGATTCTTGAGGGAATCGGCGAGGATCCGGATCGGGAGGGACTAAAAAGGACTCCCGAACGTGTCTATGAGTATTATCAGCAGGTCTTGGACGGTATCAAGGCCAGTCCGGAAAAGACTCTGAAACATTATTCCAGTTCCAATAAAGATGAATTGATCATTGTCCGCGATATCTCTTTTTATTCGATGTGCGAGCATCATCTTCTGCCATTTTTCGGGAAGGTGCATGTGGCTTATATTCCACGGCAGAATAAAATCACGGGTTTTGCCAATCTGGTCAATATCGTCGAGGTATTATCGCACCGGCCGACGGTACAGGAGAATCTGACCTCGGAAATAGCCGATACGATCAACGACGTGCTGACGCCCAAGGGGGTGTTGGTGATTATCGAGGCGGAGCATCTCTGTCTGACGATGATTGGGGTCAAAAAACCGGGCTCGAGGACGGTGACCTCGGCGATTCGGGGCGTCTTGCGCCGCGATGCCACGCGCGCCGAAGCGATGGCGCTGATCAAGCAATAGAAGAAATATTGTCTTTGTGGCAGGGGCGTATGGCAATACGCTCCTTTGTCAACCCACGCATCAACCGAATTGCGCAGATGCCCTGCGCAGCGGAGCATGATATGATGCGTTTCTTTCATTTCAAAAGAATTCCTTCTTGATTCTTGATCGCAAGTTATACGGGGATAAGGAAATGCGGCGATTGAGCGAGTGAAATTACGGTAACGTCTATTTTCATTGAATCGGGATAGCCCGCTATCCTGTGGCTTCTAGCCATCAAATTGAGTTGATTTTTTCTGATATACATAATATTATTCATTTATTAATTGGGACGGGCCCGATTTAACTTTGAAGTGGCACTGATTTCGGGCAATAGTGGCTCAATGCATAAGTCAGCATACCCATGACCCAATTGACGGGAGGTGGGTAACTGGATTGAAAGGATTATTCACTATGGATGAACAAATACGGCAAGAGAAATTGTCGCGTCTAGCCAATGTATTTTCACCAACTGCACCAATAATATCAAGCAACCTTTTCTTTGGACGGCTGGATCATCTTAATCAAATCTTGGAGGCTGCAAAAGAACGTGGTCAACATGTCGTTTTATATGGAGAAAGAGGTGTTGGCAAGACATCCTTAGCAAATATTATTGAATCTAGGTTTAGTAAAGTACTAATAGCGAAAGTCACGTGCAATAGGAATGAGACTTACGACAACATATGGCGGAAGATTCTGAAGAAGATTTCGTTTATTCAAAAGAGCACTGGAATAGGATTTGAGGTTGTAGAATCTGAAAAGAAAGTGCAGTTGGACCTATTCTTGGATGGCAGAAACGAAGTTAAGCCTGATGACATTGCGGACATATTTGAGTATGTGAAGAATCCAATAATTTTCATTTTCGATGAATTCGATAGTATGCAAAGCCCCCAAATCAGGACAAGATTTACGGATACAATCAAGGCCTTATCAGACAACGCATCTAATGTCACGATTATTATTGTTGGAATTGCGGAAAGCGTAACTGAATTAATAGGAGAGCATCCATCTATAGAGCGCTGCCTAAAGCAGGTTAAATTACCAAGAATGTCTGATGCTGAGTTGGGGGAAATCATTGATAATGGTCTTAGAGTATTAGAGATGAGTGTTCATCCTCTGATACGGAGCAAAATAATAAGATTCTCGCAAGGCTTCCCGCATTATACTCATTTGCTGGCAAAATACGCTGGAAAGATTGCAATTGAGTCTGGCGCAAGTGTGATTGACGATATACATTTTGATGCTGCAGTGTCCGATGCCATTGACAATGTGCAGGAAAGCGTCCGTAGCGATTTTCAAAAAGCGATCCTTACATCTAAGGAGAGAAGCATGTTTGAAAATGTAATCTATGCATGTGCTTTAGCAAGCGGGGATGAATATGGCACATTTAGAGCCCTTGATTTGGCTTTGCCGCTTCAGAAACTCACTGGAAAGCCAGTAGGGCTTAATGCTTATATTTATAATCTCGGCAAATTGTGTCAAGAAGAGCGGGGTGCGATTATTCAGAAAATTGGGCAGGTGAAACGCTATAGATATCGCTTTCGTAATCCTTTGCTAAAAGCATTTGTGACCTTAAGGCTTTATCAGAAAGGGAGTATTTCCTAATAAGTGGTTGCAATAGGTTAAGAGGCCAACGTTTGCGACAAATTGATTTGGCGTTAATAATAGCTTGACGACCTGTATGTTCCGTCGTCCTCAGGCGAAACAAATCACATAGCGGCGACAGGGCACAGAACCGCAAGGGCTTCGCTCTACTCAAATCCACTACCCGAATGAAATGAAGGCGGGCAAAGTACCTGACACCGTGCGCAGAATTCCGTCAGATAAGACGCCTGCCGTCACTTGAAAAGTTTGGAGGCGGCACCTATTTGGAACCTTATAAATCGGACATTCCAGTCCGTCCCTGTCGTATCCAATAAATTTATATTGCCCTTAAAGGCGTCGGTTTCTATATTGGATTCAAGTTGATAGTGGAATGACGATGGCGGAACGGCAAGACTTCGTCCGGGGTTCCGCCCTACGATAACCTGGAATAATAAAAAGTGCATCCATGTTTAGTTCAACGAATCACAGGATAATAGAAATGCCGCTTCCGAGAAATCGACAGCTCGAAATGCGAAAACCGATGGTGATGGGAATACTCAATGTTACGCCGGATTCCTTTTCGGACGGCGGGCGGTATGCGGAGCTGGACGCAGCGGTCGAGCGGGCCTGCCGGATAATAGAAGAAAGGGGAGATATAATTGATATCGGCGGGGAATCCTCCCGACCCGGCTCGGAACCTGTGGCTCTCAAAGATGAATTGGAGCGGGTGATTCCGGTGGTTCTGGCGGTTCGGAAAATCAGCGAGATACCGATTTCGATCGACACGACCAAGGCGGAGGTGGCCCGCCAGGCCATTGAAGCAGGCGCTGATATAATCAATGATATATCGGCTCTTCGTTTCGACGCCCAAATGGCGGAAGTGGCTATGGAATCGGGAGTGCCGGTGATTCTGATGCATATGCGGGGGCTTCCCAAAACGATGCAGGTTGATCCGATTTATGAGAATTGCGTGGCTGAGATAAAGGATTTTTTTCGTGAGAGGTTGGAGCAGTGTCGCAGATACGGCATTGAGCGGGAAAAGATAATTCTCGACCCCGGAATCGGGTTTGGCAAGAGGCTGGAGGATAATCTGGCGATTCTGAGGCATATTGCCGAATTCAAAGAGACAGGTTGTCCGATCATGGTGGGAACATCACGGAAATCATTTATCGGACATATTACCGGCGGCGCAAATGAAGCGGAGGAACGTATCGGTGGCTCGATTGCCTCGGCGCTGGTCGCATTAATGGGTGGGGCGGACATTATCCGGGTGCATGATGTGGCGGCGACGGTTGAGGCGATAAAAGTCTGGAAGGCCCTGCAGGAGAGTGAGTGATATGGAGTTGTTTCATTTCGGTTTTCTTTCTTTCCGATTGATAGACCTTCTTGATGTCCTGATAGTCTCACTCATCATTTACCAGCTTCTGGCGCTCATGAAAGGGACACGGGCGGCGCAGATGGTGACCGGTTTGGTCCTTATTTTTGTGGTGGCTTTTATTGCTTTCTGGTTCCAGTTGGAGGGGTTGTCGTGGCTTTTTTCCAATCTGGCCACGGTCGGATTCATTGTGCTGGTCATCGTCTTTCAGCCGGAACTTCGCTCGGCGCTGGCTCGGATGGGCCACTCCCGGCTATTCCAATACCTGATGCGGGTGGAGGAACAGAAATCGCTGGAGGAGATTTCGCGGGCGGCGGTGCGCCTTTCGGAACTACGTTATGGCGGGCTCATCGTGCTGGAAAGAGGGGAAGGGCTGCGCAATTATATCGAAACCGGTAAATTAATCAACGCCCAGATTTCCTGGGAGATAATCATTAATCTGTTCACCCCATATACTCCGCTTCATGATGGTGCGATTATAGTCACCGGGGACACGATTGCCGGGGCGGCCTGTACATTGCCCCTGACACAGTCGCCTGAATTTCGGAAACTGTACGGCATGCGGCATAAGGCGGCGATCGGTATTACGGAGGTTTCCGATGCCATATCGGTGGTGGTTTCGGAAGAGACGGGCGAGATATCGATAACTCATGACGGCCGGATGGAAAAAGATATCGACCGCGCCGAAGTTGCACAGAAACTTATCGCATATTTCAAGAAATAGCCGTTTCCGATAGATTAATCAGGTCAATGCAGTTAAATCTGGCTCTATTCGGTCATCTTTTGTATATTATAAATCCTTAATTTTAAAGCACTTTTGATACGGAATTGAAGCAGGATGTTTATCGATTACGCCGAGATTGAAATCAAGGGGGGCGATGGTGGCCCAGGATGTGTTGCATTTCGCCATGAGAAGTATGTTCCCAAGGGGGGGCCGGATGGCGGTGATGGCGGCCGAGGCGGGAGTGTAATATTCCGGGCCGACAGCAATCTGGCTACCCTGCTAGATTTCCGCTATAAGAAGGCATATAGGGCTGAAAACGGCCATCCGGGACAGGGGTCGCTCAAATCAGGGAAGGCCGGTGAGGATATTATTATCAGGGTGCCGGTGGGGACGATTATCATCAATCTGGAATCCGGCCAGACGTTGGCCGACCTCAATGAAGAAGGAAACGAGGTCGTACTGGCCCTCGGCGGGCGAGGGGGGCGGGGAAACAACCATTTCAAATCTCCCACAAATCAGACGCCGCGATATGCCGAAGAGGGGCGTGCGGGTGAGTCATTAAGACTATCGCTGGAATTGAAGTTGCTGGCTGATGTCGGGCTGGTGGGGCTTCCCAATGCCGGAAAATCAACGATGCTGGCGCGCCTCTCCGCGGCGAGGCCCAAAATTGCCGATTATCCGTTCACGACGCTCATTCCCAATCTGGGGATTGTTCGACTGCGGGAAATGAAATCATTTGTTCTGGCCGATATCCCCGGAATCATCGAGGGAGCATCACACGGGAAAGGGTTGGGCATCCAATTCCTGAAACATATCCAGCGGACGCGGGTGATTGTTTTTATGATAGATATTTTCACCTCTGATGATGTAGAGAAGACACTGGCGGTTTTGCGGCACGAACTAGAGAGTTTCGATCCGCGTTTGGCCAAACAGCCGCATATTGTGGTCTTGAGCAAAGGGGATTTGCTGGAAGAAAAAAAGCTAAAAGAGATTTACGCGAAAATTAATCCTGACTATATTCTTTGCTCGGCCCAGAGCGGGCTGGGAATTAAGGAATTGTTGGAACGAATCGAAAATGAACTTGACCGCCGGAGACCGGAAAAGCAGGCTAATTGACCTGATTACGTTGCTGGGCGTTGAAGGGATTGGTGTCGGCCGTCTCTACCAGTTGCTTCAGACATTCCCGGAGCCGGAGAGGATTCTCGCCGCTTCGGTAAGTGAATTATCCGACGCACCGGGAATTGGCCGGGAAACGGCTTCGAAAATCAAAGAGAAACAGAATCGGGAAAAGGCCGTAGAGGCGGTCGAGGAGATATACAAAAGGAACTGGCGATATTTTCTCTATGATGACCCGGATTATCCATTGCCGCTTAAGGATGTGGATGATCGTCCGCCGGTATTATTTTATATGGGGGAATATTGTGAATCCGATCACAATGCTATCGCTATCGTCGGTTCGCGCACGGCTTCAGAAGATGGGCGGCATTTCGCCGAGAGCCTGGCCGCAGCGTTAGTGGCCAGCGGGGTAACGGTTATATCGGGAATGGCCCGCGGCATTGATATGGCCGCGCATCGGGGTGTCCTGAAATCAGGCGGCCGAACCATTGCGGTGTTCGGTTCCTCTCTTGATATAATTTATCCTCCGGAAGGTCGTGAGACGGCCGGCAAGATTATTCAAAAGGGAGCCATTTTTTCCGAGCTTCTGCCGGGAACGATTCCTTACGGCCCGAATTTCCCTAAGAGAAATAGAATTATTTCGGGTCTTTCGCAGGGCGTGGTCGTAATCGAAGCGGCGGAAAGGTCGGGGGCTCTTTCGACGGCGGGTCATGCGCTGATCCAGAACCGCGAGGTATTTGCGGTGCCCGGTTCACCCCGGTCGGAGATGAGCAGGGGGACGAATAAGCTGATTAAACAGGGGGCTAGGCTTCTCACCACGGTTGATGACATTTTTTCCGAATTGCCGCGTTTAAAAGGGAAGGTTAAAGTGGAACAGATGCGGAAAGCGGAGGGCCTGACAGGGATGGAGCAACTGATAGTTCAGTCGATAGCCGATGAGCCGATACATATAGATGGTCTTTCGCGGAAGCTGAACACCCCGATTCCGGATTTGATGCAGGTTTTGCTGGCTTTGGAATTGAAAGGAATAGTGAAAGAATTATCCGGCAAGCGATATATTCTCAACTGAAATCGCCTCATGGTCAAGAAAACGGTTAAAGTGGTCAATCGTCTCGGAATGCATGCCCGCCCCTCGGCGATGTTTGTCAGCCACGCCTCCAAATTCAAAGCGGAAATATTTCTGGAGAAAGACCGGTTGGAGGTTAACGGGAAATCGATTATGGGGGTGATGATGCTGGCGGCGGAAGCAGGCTCGGAATTGATTATCACCGCCGAGGGTGAAGACGAAAATGAAGCGGTGGCGAGTCTGGCGGAATTAATCAGCTCCGGTTTCGGTGATTTGAAGAATTTATAATTTTATTGCATAGTTTCCGGTGTAACGATATTATTGGCTTAAACGAGCAGAAAGATTTAAATGGTAACCCGGAAAAAGAGTCCCCTGATTAAAGGCATTGCCGCTTCCCCGGGTCTGGCGTTTGGTGAGGCGAGGGTTATTTTCAAGTGGGAGCATTCCATTGAAGAACGGATTGTTCCTGCCTCCGGGGTGAATGCCGAGATTGCCCGGCTGGACAAGGCGGTGGAAGAGACGCTGGTCGAGTTGGAGCGGTGGCGCAAATCGGCCGGCCAGAAGATCGGCGGCCCGGTGGCCAAGATTTTCGATACCCAGGTAATGATTGCCTGCGATCATGATTTTCTCAATAAAGTTAAAGACGAGATAAAAAGCAGCCGGAAGAACGCCGAGTATGTTTACAGCATGCTGGTGGAGAATTCGCTGACGCCGCTGCGGATGTCGGGCGATGATTATATGCGGCAGATGGTATATGATATCGAAGCGGTTTCGCGGCGGATAATCAGTCATTTGATCGGGCTGGGAGAACATGCGGAGACACAGTTTCCGCCCGGGTGCATTTTTGTGGCGCAGGAGTTCACTCCGGCGGAAGTATTAAGTCTTTACGAAAGGCATGCCGCCGGGATTGTCACCTCGGGGGGCAGTGCCATTTCGCATATGGCTCTGGTGGCCCGTTCGCTCCTGATTCCGACCGTGGTCGGCGCGGTGCAATCGCATCTGAAAATAAAATCGGGCGACCGGGTGGTGATCGACGGTGATAATGGGACGGTGAGCATCAATCCGGGCGATGCCGAGTGGAAGGAGCTTCACAAACATAAGACTCAATTGACCACCCGTCATATATCGATGCTTCAGAATCTGCCGGAATTTCCGCCCAGGACCGCCGACGGCGTGGCCATAGATGTCGCCGCCAATATCGACCTTCCCGGTCCGGTCGATCAGATTTTATCTCAGCATAAGGTTGGCGTTGGTTTGTACCGGACGGAATTTCTTTATCTTCAGAATGGTTCTTTTCCTGCGGAGGATAAGCAATTTCTTGTCTATGATGCGGTGGTCAGCAAGTATTATCCGCAGCCGGTGGTTATCAGGACTTTCGATCTCGGATCGGATAAATACTTCATGAATGAGCATCAGGTCAAGGAGGGTAATCCGGCTCTGGGATGGCGGGGGATTCGGGCGGCGCTGGATATGCCCAAGATTTTCAAAGACCAGCTTCGCGCCATTTTGAGAGCGTCACATCGCGGGAATGTAAAAATATTGCTCCCCATGGTGGCCGATATTTCGGAACTCAAAAAGGCCCTGGATCTGATAAAGAGAGCGATGGTGGAACTGCGGCAGAAGAGTATCAAGTTTGACCGGGCGATTGAAGTGGGTGTGATGATCGAGGTACCCTCGGCCGCCGTGGCCGCCGAGCTGATGGCCGAGCGGGTTGCATTCTTTTCGATCGGTTCCAACGACCTGACTCAGTACACTCTGGCCGCTGACCGTGACAACGAAAGATTGGCGCGGATTTTCAATCCGCTCCATCCGGCGGTGCTGCGATTGATAGAGATTTCCATCGCGGCGGCCCGCAGAAGAAATATCCCGATTGCCATGTGCGGCGAGATGTCGGGCGATATTATCGCCATCCCGCTTTTGATCGGCCTGGGGATAACGCAACTTTCCATGAATCCCTCGAAACTGCCGGCGGCCTGCCGATTGATTACCAAACTAAATTATCAAAAGACGGTGGAATTGGCCGCGGCCATAATGAAAATGAAGACCTTAAAGGAAATTGAAGCACGCCTGCTGGACTACAACATGCTGTTGAAATAGAGGAAGAATATGAACACACTTGACGCGGTCGATAAGATGAAGGCTTTGGATCCTTCAGGAATGTATGACAAGATTTATCATTTCCCCGAGCAGCTTGAAAAGGCGCTGGCGATCGGAAAGGGAATTAATCCCGAACTCGGTCATTACCGGGATATCAAGAATATCATTGTCGCCGGCATGGGGGGGTCGGCCATAGGGGGAGACCTGGTTCGCTCTTATCTGGCCGGAACTATTAAGATTCCCTTTCATGTCTGCCGCCATTATCGTCTGCCGGAATTTGTCGACCGGGATTCGCTGGTAGTGGTATCATCTTATTCGGGAAATACGGAGGAAACTCTCTCGGCTTTGAGCGATGCCATGAGTCGCGGAGCCAGGGTGGCCTGTATCAGTTCAGGCGGTAAAGTGGCCGATATTGCCCGGGCCAATAATTTCCTGCTGGTCGAGTTGCCAAAGGGATTTCCGCCGCGGGCCGCGCTCGGTTTTTCTTTTGTGCCGCTTCTGATGCTGGTATCCAGGCTGAAGCTGATCGGGGAAGTCGAAAATGATATCTCCGAGTTGATTTTGGGGCTTAAAGCTTATCGCGATCGGTTTGCCGATGACACGTCGGCGGAAAATAACCCCGCCAAAACACTGGCACTAAGATTATACAAGAAGATTCCCATAATTTATTCCGGCCCGGAATTGACCGATGCGGTCGGCACCAGGTGGAAAGGGCAAATCTGCGAGAATGCCAAATGCCTGGCTTTTAACAATCAGTTTGCCGAATTCAATCATAACGAACTGGTCGGCTGGAATGTGATTGAAGCGTATCGCGACAGGATTATTGTCATTTATTTGCGCGATAATGACGACCACCCCCGGATTACTCGGCGCATGGAAATCGTGCGCACCATAATAGAAAAACTGAATGTTGACGTGGTCGATATTTTTTCTCACGGCGATTTTGCCCTGGGGAGGATTTTTTCGCTGATACAGTTGGGGGATTTTACCTCGTTCTATCTGGCCGTGCTCAATAATGTGGACCCGACCCCGGTCAAGGTGATCGATTTCCTAAAAGGAGAGCTGGAAAAGTAGGGGCACTTTTATCATTTCGTCCTAATGGGATTACGGGTGAAGACTGTTCGGGGTCTGTCGAGCAGGACGGGCCCGAGCGGGAGTTGATCCGTTTTTGACAATTCCCGTTACTTGTGTTATAATCATCTTCTATGGCGATCTATTTTTTTTCTGATGTGCATCTGGGCGCCTCGGACGCGGCCGGCGAGGATGTCAAATTGAAGAAACTGAACTCATTTCTGGAAAGAATCGAAAACGATGCCACCAAGGTCTTTATTCTGGGGGATCTGTTTGATTTCTGGTTTGAGTACAAACATGCCATCCCCAAGGAGCATGTCAAAGTGGTTTTTCGTCTGGCCTCGCTGGTGGAGCAGGGAAAGAAAGTTCACTATATCACCGGCAATCATGATTTTTGGCTGGGGGAGTTTTTGAGCCGCGAGGCGGGAATCACCATTCATCGTGACTGTTTCACAGTTACCGAGCAAGGGAAGAAGATATTCATGATTCACGGCGACGGCCTGTCACCCTCCGACCGGGGTTACCGGATTCTAAAAAAGATCCTGCGCAACCGATTCAATATCTGGCTTTACCGGAAGATTCCGCCCGACTGGGGTATCCCGCTGGCCAAGTATGTCTCGAGTTCATCGCGCGGCTATACGGCGGGTCGAGAACCGAAGTTTATCAAAGATTATGAGATGTATGCGGAAAAGAAGATTGCCGAGGGGAATGATATTGTCGTTATCGGCCATCTGCATCTGCCGATCTTAAAAGAAATGAAAGGGGGTGTTTATTTCAACACCGGCGATTTTATCGACCATTTCAGTTATGGCCGGCTGGAAAACGGCAATCTAACTCTTGAATATGTATAAAGTAATAATGAAATGGAAATTATCCGTGATATAAAGAAGATGCAGAGGCGCGCCCGAGCGCTGGCGGCGGCGGGAAAGAAAATCGGCCTTGTCCCCACGATGGGTTTCTTGCATGAGGGGCATATCTCTCTCATCAGGCGGGCGAAGAAATTATCCGACATTGTTATCACGACCATCTTTGTTAATCCGACCCAATTTGCACCCAATGAAGACTTTGGCCGCTATCCCAGGGATGAGAAAGGGGATTTGGCCAAAATCCGCGGTGCGGGTGGAGATATTGTATTCATTCCGAACGCGGAAAATATTTACCCGGAAGATTTCCAGACCTATGTGACGGCGGAAGAAATAACGAAGAGCCTTGATGGGGCGGTTCGGCCGGGTCATTTCCGCGGGGTAACCACGATTGTCGCCAAGCTGTTCAATATTACCCGCCCCGACGTGGCGCTGTTCGGGATGAAAGATTATCAGCAAGCGATCGTGCTGAAGCAGATGGTCAGAGATCTTAATTTCCCCATCAAGATGATTATTGCGCCGACCAAGCGGGAAAAGGATGGCCTGGCGATGTCATCACGCAATAAATATTTCTCCCCGGAGCAGAGGAAAGAGGTGGTTTGCCTTTATCAGGCGCTGGAGGCCGCACGAAAGATGATAAAGGTAAAAGGGGCAAGGAACCCAGAGCTTGTAAGGAATGAGATGAAACGGATCATAAAGAGTTTCTGCCCGACCGCCCAAATAGATTATATCGCTTTCACTGATTTTGAAACCCTGAAGCCGGTAATGAAGATTGATGCCGATTGCGTATGTTCACTGGCGGTGAGATTGTATGGAGTGAGGTTGATTGACAACATGAGGCTGCTATGATTTTTACAGACGGGACACCTTAATACTCAGGGAATTAATATGAGAGTGTTTGCAGGCGCAATTCCCATTGCATTTATTTTAATAAATGGAATGCATTCGATGGCGCTGGCAGCGAATTCTTCCGGCTCTCTTTTCCGGACCGAGCGGACGGCTGTTCTTATCTTTGTTATTTTTTTCTCGGCGGTTATTGTTCTCTATACACGCTGGGCGAGAATGGGGCGGAAGCTTTTCATAAGGAAGATTCCCGGGCTCGATGCGGTTGAAGAGGCGGTCGGCCGGGCGACCGAGATGGGGCGGCCGGTGCTCTTTGTCCCCGGAATAGAAGAGCTTGACAGTATTCAGACGGTGGCGGCGGTTTCGATACTGGGGCGGATTGCCCGAATAACCGCGCAGTATGATACCCCTTTAATAGTGCCGGTCAACTATCCCCTGATTCTGGCGGCGGGACAGGAAGTCGTGGAAAATGCCTATATCGAAATGGGGAAGAAAGATGCCTATAATAAAGATATCGTGCGGTACGTAGCGGGGGAGCAGTTTGCGCTGGCGGCTGCGATCAACGGTATCATGATACGGGAGCGGCCGGCGGCCAATATTCTGATGGGGGCTTTTTATGCCGAATCGCTTCTCTTGACCGAAACCGGGAATATCGCCGGTTCCATTCAGATCGCCGGCACCGCCGAGCCGGAGCAATTGCCGTTTTTCATCTGCTCCTGCGACTATACGTTGATGGGGGAGGAGCTTTATGCCGCCTCCAGCTATCTGAGTCACGAACCGCTGCTGCTGGGCGGATTGAAGGGGCAGGATTTGATAAAGATCATCCTTGTCATTGCCATTCTGGTCGGGACAATTCTGACGACATTCAACATAGGAGACTGGTTCCAGTCGTTATTTGTGACAGGATAATGATTAATTACTTATGAGCACTCGTTCTCGGTTGACATCGCCGGCGCGAAAGGGTTATCTTAGGATCGTGTATAGAGTGCCCGGATTATCCTCATTGCGAATATTCTCCCTCACAATTTTTCTGGCTGGCTGTTTGACCGTGCCGGCATCGGCCCAGAATATCCCCGATTCGATATTCCGGGTCGATCGGACGGCGATTCTGGTTTTTGCTGTGGTGTTCACGACGCTGATTCTTCTTTACACCCATTGGGCGCGGCAAGGAAAGAGCCTCTTTGTCCGCAAGATTTCGGGATTGGACGCAATCGAGGAGGCGGTCGGACGGGCCACCGAGATGGGAAAGCCGGTGCTCTTCATTCCAGGCATTTCGGAGATTGACGAGATCGAGACGATTGCCGGCCTTTCGATACTGGGGCGGGTGGCCAGAATAACCGCTCAGTACGAGACACCGCTAATCGTGCCGGTGCGGTATCCGATGGTGCTGGCAGCCGGACAGGAAGTAGTGGAGCAGGCATATGCCTCGATGGGGAAGAAAGATGCTTATGATCGGGATACGGTAAAATATGTCGCGGGAGAGCAATTTGCATTCACGGCCACGGTCAATGGCATTATGATGCGTGACCGTCCGGCCGCCAATATATATATGGGAGCCTTTTTTGCCGAGTCGTTGCTTCTGGCCGAGACCGGCAATGCCGCCGGTTCGATACAGATTGCCGGAACGGCCCGCCCCGAGCAGTTGCCTTTTTTCGTAGCGGCCTGTGATTATACCCTGATGGGAGAGGAACTGTATGCCGCCTCGAGTTATCTCAGCCATGAGCCCCTTCTGCTGGGCGGATTGAAGGGGCAGGATTTCATCAAAATTATTCTGGTGGTTATGATTATTATCGGGGTGATACTGTTGACCCTGGGGATTGGCGAAGGATTTAAAGATCTTCTGAAAACAGGTTAGATAATGAAAACGACGGTTCCGGTCATAGTAGCATTTCTTTCCGGCCTGATTATGGTGGTCGGCTTCTTTTTCAATCCGGCCAGGACGGTGCTGGGGAATATCGAAGAAGAGGTTCTTCAGTGGGTGACCATTGTCGGCGGCTTTACCCTTCTTCTTGGGGTCGTATCGATTGTCAGGGTGAATTCCCGTACCGTAAGTCAGAGGAAAAGCGGCTGGTTGTTCAATCTGGCCACTTTAATATCGATTTTTGCCATGGCGATTCCTTCCGTGATGCCGGTTTCGGCGAAATCTGCGGTCGGGAAAGTCATGTACAGTATTCTGCCCGAAAGCTGGGGGCCGCTATTTGGTACCGGCAACGGATCTATTTATGATTGGCTATTCAATTATCTTGATGCGCCGATGATGGCGACGATGTTCGCCATGCTGGCGTTTTATATCGCCTCGGCGGCATATCGAGCGTTTCGGGCTCGCAACGCCGAAGCCACACTGCTTCTGGTGACCGCCGTGCTGGTGATGCTCTGGCGTATCCCGATGGGGGAGGCGTTCCTGCGGCTTTTCGGCGATAATGTTCCAGGTTATATAAATACTTTCGTGATGAACGGCGTCAACGTGGCGGTGCAGCGCGGGATTATAATCGGCGCGGCGCTGGGCGCGGCCTCGATGTCGCTGCGAATCATGCTTGGTATCGAGCGCACCTATATGGGGAAGAGTTAAGATGGGTTTCTGGGAAAGAGTGGCCGGGCTGGATCGCCGCTGGATATATCTTCTGGTGGCGATATCAGTCATTGTCCCGATGCTGGTGATTATCAAGTTTCCGGTCGAAATCAGCCCCGAGGCCCAGCAGCTCTATGATGCGGTCGAATCACTCCCCGACAGCTCGGAGGTTTTCCTTACTTTCGACTATTATCCCTCAACGTTGGCAGAAACCGAGCCGATGTCGATAGCGGCGCTCAACCAGATGTTTCGAAAGAACATGAGGATCATCACCATGACCACGATCCCGCTGGGAGGCCCCTCCATTGCCGAACGGGTGACCCGCAAATTGGCGGCTGAGTACAACAAGGTTTACGGGATCGACTATGTCAATCTGGGATATAAGGCCAACTATGTGGCGGTCTTAAAAGGGATGGGCAACTCGATCGAGTCTATTTATCCGGCGGATAATTCCGGAACCCCGCTGAAAGAGCTGCCCCTGATGAATCGGGTGAAAAACTATAATGACGTAAAATTCATATATGTCGTGGCGGATAACGGTATCGTTGATTACTGGATTTCGATAGTCAACGCCCAGTTTGGTGTTCCGGTTGGGGCCGGTGTGACGGCGGTCATGGCGCCGAAGATGTATTCCTTTTTGGAGGCCAAGCAGCTGACCGGCCTTCTGGGTGGAATGAAAGGGGCGGCCGAATATGAATTGCTGGTCAAGCACGAGGGTAATGCCATTCGCGGGATGGATGCTCAGTCGATGGTGCATCTGCTGATAATCTTCTTGGTCGTAATCGGCAATATCGGTTTCTTTGTCAGCCGGAAGGACGGGAAAGGGGTGAGGAAATGAGTCTGGTGGAAAATCTCCAGATATGGCTTGGAGCGTTCCTCGTTCTTTCCCTATTCTCTTTTCTCTACAAGGATAATCCGTTCTATAAGCTGGCCGAGCATGTCTTTGCGGGGCTTTCGGCCGGGTATTATGTCGGTCTGGTTTGGCAGGCGGTGATTATCCAGCAATTGGTCAACCCAATGTTTGATGATGGACGCTGGTGGCTTCTTTTCCCGGCCATGCTGGGCGTATTGATGTTTGCGAGGTTTTTTGCCAAATGGTCCTGGATCAGTCGCGCCTCGCTGGCCTTTGTTATGGGGAATACGGCCGGAGTGTTTCTTATTTCGCAACTGCACGGGCTTATCCTGCCGCAGGTTCGCTCGACCATGCTTTCGCTCGACCCGCGTCAGGGATTTGCCGGCACCCTGCTGGCGCTGGTGATCGTTATCGGGGTCATTTCCACCTTGATATATTTCTATTTCTCCAAGGAACATAAGGGGGCGCTGGGAGTCACCGCCCAGGTCGGAATCTGGTTCATCATGATTTCATTTGGGGCGCATTTCGGTTATACGGTCATGGCCCGGATATCGCTTCTTATCGGCCAAGTTCAATTTCTTATGTTTGACTGGCTGGGCAGTATCAGGCAACTCTTTTAGCGAGCGTTTCGCTCCTCAATAGGGGAATTTTCTTCCTATTTCCGACGCCATTCCCGGACACTGATTTTTGTGGCAAAAATGGTTTGCCTTTTTCCCCCGGTCAGCCCTATATTGGCGCAGGTTATTAGCTGCCATGAGAAAAGGTTTGAAAATTGTCATTCCAGTCGCCGGCGCAGGGACACGGATGCGCCCGCACACTTATGCCGTGCCGAAAGCGCTTCTGCCGATTGCCGGGAAGCCGGTTCTATCGCATATTCTGGATCCGCTTCTGCTGTTAAATCCCGAAGAGGTAATCTTTGTAATCGGGCATCTGGGCGATCATATTGTTGAATATGTTCAGAGCAACTATCTGGTCAAGACCTCGTTTGTGGAGCAGAAGGAGCTTCTGGGGCTGGGGTATGCCATTTATCTGGCGTTGCAGAAGGCCGAAGGCGGCCCGGTATTGATAATTCTGGGGGATACAATTGCCCGCACTGATTTCAAGGAATTTATTAAGTCTGGCTCCAACGTTATAGGCTTGAAAAAGGTTACCGACCCGCGACGTTTCGGCGTGGCGGTTGTGGAGGAAGCCCGGGTTTTGGCGTTGGAGGAGAAGCCGCAGAATCCCAAATCGGATCTGGCCCTAGTGGGACTCTACTATTTTGAGAAATCGGAAATTCTCAGGGAACACCTGGCAGAGATTGTTGCCGAGGGGAGAAAAACCAGCGGCGAAATACAGTTGACCGATGCCCTGGAGGCGATGATAGTCGATGGCTGTGGATTTGCCCCATTTGTTGTTGATGGCTGGTATGATTGCGGCAACCGGGAAAATTTTATCGAAACCAACCGTTTGCTTCTAACGGAATCGAATCTGTCGGCCGACTACCCCGGCTCCATCATAATCCCGCCGGTTCATATTGCGGAATCGGCGATCATAGAAGAATCGATCATCGGTCCTTATGTCTCGGTATCAGATAACGCCCGAATAAATCGTTCGATAATCCGTGATTCCATAATTGGAAAAAGGGCTCATGTCGAGTTCAGTCTGCTCGAGCAGTCGCTGGTGGGGGAGAAAGCGACGGTGCGGGGAACTTTCAGTCATATCAATATTGCCAAATATGCGGAAATAGGAAATTTTTAAGAATATCTGAAGAAGGAGCACTTTCATGCCTGAAGGGAACTTCCTTTTTACCTCCGAATCGGTAACCGAGGGGCATCCGGATAAAGTCTGCGATCAGATTTCTGACGCCGTTCTGGATGATGTTTTAAGGCAGGACAAGAAGGGACGAGTGGCCTGTGAATGTTTTGTCACGGTTGGTCTGGCGATTGTGGGAGGTGAAATCACGACCACGGGATATGCCGATATACCAAAACTGGTGCGCGGTCTGGTAGCCGATATCGGATATACTGATCCCAAATTTGGATTTGCTTATAATTCGATAGGAATACTTAATGCGATCGGGTCGCAGTCGCCCGATATTGCGCAGGGAGTGGATATCGGCGGCGCCGGAGATCAGGGGTTGATGTCCGGGTATGCCTGCCGCGAGACAGCGGAACTGATGCCGCTTCCGATCATGCTGGCCCACAAACTGACCAAACGTCTGGCCGAAGTGCGCAAGAAAAAGATTTTGCCGTATCTCGGTCCGGATGGAAAGTCGCAGGTTACGGTCGAATATCGCGACAAGAAGCCGGTGCGTATTGAAGCTATCGTGGTTTCGGCCCATCACACCGAAGATATACTCGATGAAACCGGAAGGAAAATCACCGAGAAGGCGCGCCAGGAAATTATCGCCCAGGTGGTCAAGCCGATTATTCCGGCGGAAATGCTCGATGCCGATACGAAATATTATGTCAACCCGACCGGCAAGTTTGTGATCGGCGGGCCGCAGTCGGATACCGGGATGACCGGGCGGAAAATCATCGTCGATACGTACGGCGGGATGGCCAGCCATGGCGGCGGCGCTTTTTCAGGCAAGGACCCGACCAAGGTCGACCGCTCGGCCTCATACATGGCCCGTTATATCGCCAAAAATATTGTGGCCGCCGGACTGGCGGAGAAGTGCACTATCCAGCTGGCTTATGCTATTGGCGTGGCCGAGCCGGTTTCCGTTATGATCTTCACCGACAAAACCAATAAGATCGACTATAAGCATATGATAGAACTGGTGAGGAAGAATTTTGACCTGACGCCCCGCGGGATTATTGCCTCTCTGGACCTGCTTCGCCCGATATATCGTAAGACGGCGGCGTACGGTCATTTCGGCTGGAGTGACCCCGATTATACCTGGGAAAAAACTGATAAGGTTAAAGATCTACTGAAGGACGCATAAAACATGAGTAAGGTCAATTGCGATATTGCCGATCCAAAAA
This sequence comes from Candidatus Zixiibacteriota bacterium, assembly GCA_026397505.1. Lineage (NCBI taxonomy): Bacteria > Pseudomonadati > Candidatus Zixiibacteriota > Candidatus Zixiibacteriota bacterium. The sequence goes on along the minus strand of JAPLUR010000053.1, from coordinate 361 downwards.
AGGCACCCGAAGGGAAACTTCGTATCGAATGGGCCGAGCACAATATGCCGGTGCTGCGGCTGATACGGGAACGGTTTGCCAGAGAGAAGCCGCTGAAGGGGATCAATCTGGCCTGTTGTCTGCATGTGACCACCGAGACAGCCGGCCTGATGGCGACGCTGAGAGCGGGCGGGGCCAATACCGCCCTCTGCGCCTCGAACCCTCTTTCGACTCAGGATGATGTGGCCGCCTCGCTGGTGAGAGATTTTGGTATTCCCGTTTTCGCAATCAACGCCGAAGAAAAAACAACTTACTATAAGCATATTCATCAGGCGCTCGATTTTCACCCGCATATCACCATGGATGACGGCGCCGATCTGGT
>JAPLUR010000052.1 GCA_026397505.1 Candidatus Zixiibacteriota bacterium | reverse complement strand
TGGCGGTAGCAATCAGTTTGAAAAATTCCTCGAGCCGGTGATGAGAGAGCATCCCGCAGCCGAATCAGCGCAGGCATTGTCCGCTTCGGTGCATAATGGCAATACCGAAATGATTCTTATGGTCGTTTCGGTGGCACTGATACTGCTTTCCATATATCTCTCAGATTATCTGTATGTGAAGAACATCGGGCTGGTGGGAAGGATTCAAAAATCAGTCTCCGGCCTGTACCGTCTGATTTATGGAAAATACTTTATCGATGAATTATATAATGCTGTCATTGTTCGCCCGCTGGTCGGACTGTCGCTCTTTCTTTGGAAAATTATCGATGTCATCCTCATTGACGGTCTCCTCAACGGGCTGGCCATTCTGGTCGGTGATATGTCGCTTGGCGTCAGGCGGATTCAGACCGGCTCGATCAGAACCTATACCACTATCTTTCTTGCGGGTGTGATTGTGATTATTGGGTATTTTGCCTTAAGGTGATATGAATATAGATATTCTGACATTGGTTACCTTTTTCCCGCTGTTAGGGGCCGGCCTGCTATTACTTGTTCCGCCCGGTCGGAGCGACTCCATCAAAGGGGTCGCCATCATTATCGCTTTTATCACTTTCCTTATTTCCTTATTCCTGTACGCCGGATTTGACCCCTATGCCAACGGCATGCAATTTGAAATCAATATTCCCTGGATAAGCGGATTCGGCATTAGCTATCATCTGGGTATCGACGGCATCTCGCTTCTGCTTATCATGCTGACGACGATACTTTCCCTTATTGCAATTGTATCCTCCTGGGGCGCCATCAGAACCGGCGTTAAAGGATACTACATTTGCATGCTCCTCCTGGAAACCGGGATGCTTGGCGTCTTTGTATCGCTGGACCTCTTTCTCTTTTATGTCTTCTGGGAGGCGATGCTGATACCGATGTATTTCCTTATCGGTTTCTGGGGCGGCCCGCGCCGGGTCTATGCCGCGATTAAGTTCGTTCTCTTTACCATGTTCGGCTCGCTCTTGATGTTGGTGGCCCTGTTGTACCTTTTCTTCATGTATCATACATATACCGGTGAGTACACTTTTGACCTTTTGAAACTCTATCAGATGCCCATTCCACTGGGCGCGCAGACCTATATGTTTCTTGCTTTCGCCCTGGCCTTTGCCATCAAGGTGCCGCTCTGGCCCTTCCATACCTGGCTTCCCGATGCCCACGTGGAGGCGCCGACTGCGGGCTCCGTTATTCTCGCCGGAGTGCTGTTGAAAATGGGTACTTACGGTTTTATCCGCATCTGCCTTCCCCTTTTCCCGCAGGCCACCCTGCAATTCGTTCCTTTGATTTCGGTGCTGGCCATTATCGGTATAATCTACGGTGCGCTGGTGGCGATGGTGCAACGCGATATCAAATCCCTGGTGGCTTTTTCCTCGGTATCGCACCTCGGTTTTGTCATGCTCGGAATGATGGCGCTGAATCTCCAGGGCCTGGAGGGTTCCGTGATACAAATGATAAATCACGGAATTTCCACCGGTGCTCTCTTTTTAATTGTCGGGATGATTTATGAGCGACGCCACACCCGGCAAATTGCGGACTTTGGAGGATTAGCCAAATCGATGCCCGTCTTCTCGACTTTCTTTATGATTGTGGCCCTTTCCTCCATTGGCTTGCCTCTCACCAACGGATTTATCGGTGAATTTCTCATACTGCTGGGGACTTTCAAAGTCAATCCGGTCTATGCCGTACTAGGTGCCTCCGGCGTCATTCTGGCCGCCTGCTATATGCTGTGGATGTTGCAGCGGGTTATTTTTGGCAAGATAACGAACGTTGCCAATCAGAACCTGCACGACCTATACGGGCGCGAGAAGCTGGTGCTAATACCCCTGGTGATTCTTATCTTCTGGATCGGCATCTATCCCAAACCGTTCTTTGTCCGGATGGAGCCGGCCGTGAAGAATATTATCCAGATTGTGAATAAGGCCAGGGAACAGCAGGCATTGAAGAATCTTCTCCCGGAATATTCCTCTAGAATGGAGAAATCACAAAACTTTTGCCTGAAGATACATGGCGAGTAATATGAAAAATGTCACCATTTACACGAAGCCGGGTTGCCCTTATTGTGCCGCGGCCAAAGAGCATTACACGGGTCAGGGTATCTCTTTCAAGGAGATTGATGTCTATTCTTCGGATGAAGCCAAAGAGGAAGCTCTCAGGCTGTCCGCTGGAAAAGCCATAGTGCCGATTATCGTAGAGAACGGAAAAGTAACCGTTGGCTTTGGTGGGGGCTGAGGATTTTAAGCGAGGGCATCGGTGCGATGCTCCAACTTGAGTGTAATTATGAGAATTGATCTATCGACCATAAACCCCGGGATTATTGCGCCGGAGATTCTTCTTCTCGCCGTCGGAATGCTTATCTTGATTGCGGGGAATATCATAAAAAACAGAGGCGTCATTGCCTATACCGCTTTTCTGGCGCTTCTGGCGGCTATCTTCCTCTCGATACAGCGCTGGAACAACCCCGAATCCGGATTCTACGGCATGGTCCAGGTCGATAATTTTGCTGTACTGTTCAAAGTGATATTCCTTTCCGCTTCGGCCATAACGCTGCTTATGGCCCGAAATTATCTGCAGGGCCGTAGCCTGGAACGTCCCGAATTTTATGCACTCCTCCTTTTCTCCGCCGTCGGCATGATGACCATGGCCTCCAGTTCAGATCTCATCGTGATATTCCTCGGTCTCGAAATAATGTCGGTACCTTTGTATGTCATGGCCGGGTTCGCCCGTCATGACCCCAACTCCAATGAATCGGGGATTAAGTACTTCATAATCGGCGCTTTTGCCACCGCCTTTCTGCTCTATGGCATCGCCTTGATCTACGGCGCCGCCGGTACCACCGATTTGCGAATAATCGCGGCCGAATTGAGTTTTCTTAGAGTTCACTCCGGCCTCTTCCTTTATACGGGAGCGTTTTTGGTTCTAATCGGTTTCGGTTTCAAAGTGGCGGCCGTGCCATTCCATATGTGGGTGCCCGATGTCTATCAGGGGGCGCCGACACCGGTCACCGCCTATTTCTCGGTGGCGCCGAAAGCGGCCGGATTTGCCGCTCTGCTTAGAATTCTTATCTTCGGCTTTGCCCAGATCCCCGAGATTACCTCGCTCCTTTGGATTCTCGCTTTTCTGACTATGACCGTCGGCAATATCCTAGCCATATATCAAAGCAATATCAAAAGGATGCTGGCCTATTCCTCTATCGCCCATGCGGGGTACATTCTGGTGGCTCTGACCGCCGGGGGAGAGGGTGCGGTTTCCTCGGCCGTATATTATCTTCTGGCGTACACTTTCTTCAATCTTGGCGCCTTTACGGTGATTACTATCATCGACAGTCGTATCGGCAGCAATGCTCTTATCGACGAGATGAAAGGCCTCTCCGGGTGCCATCCCTATCTGGCGGCGTTGCTGGCCCTTTTCATGCTGGCCCTTTCCGGATTTCCCCCGACGGCCGGCTTCTTCGGCAAATTTTATATTTTCTCGGAGGCCGTGCGCAGTGGATATATATGGCTCGCAGTTATCGGCGTCATGAACAGCTTTGTCTCCGTTTACTATTACTTCCGTGTCGTAGTGGCGGCCTATTTCGGGAAACCGGAACAGGAATTCCGACCTGTGGCCTACCGCCCGGCCCTGCTTCTGGCGCTGCTGATTACCGCCACCGGCACCCTGCTGCTGGGATGTTTCCCGCAGTACTGGGTGGAACTCTCCCGTGCAACCATGTTCCCATTTCTTTGATTCATCCCCATGGTGCCATAAGTAATAAAAAAGGCCCGTTTCGGGCCTTTTTATTCAATCTCATTTTTCCGGCTACATTATGAAGTAGCACGGATCCGGCCCGCCTTTATAAAGATAATTAATCAGGTAGGTTATATCGGCAATATTGGTGAGTCCGCTGCAGTTGACATCACCGGAAATAAGCGGTACCGGCGCCGGCCCGCCTTTATAAAGGAAATTAATCAGGTAGGTGATATCCGAAATATTAATCAGCCCGGTGGCATTAACATCACCCGCCATGACTTTCACCGGCTGGTCAAAGCGGACCGCTTCCAAATTATTGACGACATGCTCGGACGGCGTGCCGGAATCGCAATATGGAGTGCACTGGCAATCAATCTTGCTCAGACCGATGAGGGCCGAGTTATTCAGCCCGGTCGTGCCGACCGATTGATACTGGAAAGTTATATCGCCCCACTTGGTCAGTATGATTTCGAAAGTAGTCAGCGTATCGCCGGTAGAATTGAAATTACCGACCCGGTACCACTCAATAACAGTTGAATCGTGCGTGGAGCTATTGTAGATATAAATATCGCCGTGTCCGTCGCGGGCGGCATCCATTGTCAAATCGTTCCAGAAGGGAGCGACAAAAGTGGTGAACGGGTTTCCCGGGATATGGAGAAATTCATAAAACCCGTTATTATTGACATCGGCGTTCGTGAACGAAATAGCGCCGTTTACCCCGACATAGTACTTCAAGTAAGTAGTATCGTAGAATTGAAACGCGAAAGGCAGGTCGAACGGCCCCGATGTCCCATCATCAAGCGGGGTCGAGGCAAAATGATTGTAGAAACTGCTCTGCGGTATCAATGTCCCGATAGTCTTGGCATTGATCCAGTTGTAAGTCGGCCCCTGTGGTTCGCCGCTGGCATAAATCTTGAAAGTGGTATCGGCGCTGCACGGCACCTGAAGATAAACCGGAACGTACGCAATCGAATCAAGTGTCTGACCGGAACGGCTCCAGGAAATCTCTATAATCCCCTTGTAATTGCCCAATGTTGAGGGTACCACGGAACCATCCAGAGTAACCGTGACTTGAATCGAATCGGCGGCATTTACCGTCCCGGATGAGGGCAAGGCCTCCAACCAGTTGCCAATAGGTGCTTTGGGAAGGCTGTCATTTCCAACCATGGAAAAATCGAGCCCGTAGGTATTGGAACGATTGTGCAGCCAGACCGGAATGTTTAACGTGCTTCCCTGAGCCACAGTAGTATCAATATAAATCGGCTCGGTATACAGTGACGGGGGAGGAGTCAAATTCAGAATTGCCCCGGCCAGATCGGGACGAGGCCCGATATGCAGACTGGTATTACCCTGTTGAGGCGAGCCGGTCGCCGTCATAACTGTTCGTACCATATCCGAGGTAAGAACCGCCCCGTAATTCGCTTTGTAGTACCCCTGAAGGCAGGCGATCGAGCCGGTTACGATGGGCGAGGCTGATGATGTTCCGCCGAAGGTCGCCGTATAATACTGGTTGGTATCGCCGCCGCCGTTGTAAAGACCGCCGTACCCGGTGGTATAAACTCCGTAGCCGTATCCCTGAAGGTTCACCCTGGCGCCATAGTTGGAAAATCCCAGTTTTGAGCGATCGGTGCCATAGACCCCGCTCGGCGGCGCCCCGGCCCCCGCCAGAATAGCATGCGAGTTGCGATTGGTCGTATCGAACAACTGACCGTAGAGATTCAAATCGTCGAAATTTTCCGCGCCGTTGCCGGCCGCCTCCACAACTACCACTCCTCTGGCCCAGGCGTACTGAAGCGCATCAAAGTTGTCCTGCCAGTATTCCATGCAGACATACCCAAGCTGATCGGTGCGCGATTGAAAATTATAATGCGGCCCGGGAGCATGCAGTTCGATGAGAAGCAAGTCGCCGCGATTGAGATTGTCCACCGCCATCAATATTGCCTCCGAAACACCCAGCGCCTCAACCGATACCATTCCAACATCCGCTCCGGGGCTGATACCGGTGACACCGAATCCGTTATCGGTGGCAATCATTTCTCCCAACACCGCCGTGCCGTGGTCATCCTTTCGGCTCGGATCCCCGGCAATCAGTTTCCCCAGTGCCCGACCCAAATCCTCATGGGTCATATTCCAGCCGTACTCGATATCGATAATTTTCACTCCCGTACCGTCGCCGCCCGGCTGCGTCCTTGCATAATAAGAATCAACTCCGCCTGGCGCGACTTTCAGATAATCCTGATTCGGTTCAAAATTGGGCGTGGCGGAAATATCGAGTTTGCCGGCCGGTTCCGGAACCGGCTCGAAATAAGCTATTTCAACGATATCCAGCCCATTCAGGCGGTCGATTATCTGCTCGGCTTCGGCATTGCCGGCCACATCGATTTTATAGTACAAATTCAGATCGGCCAACTGCCGGCGCGAGGTCGCCTCATATATTTCCTTTGCTTTATCCAGCACCTGTTCCGATTTCCCAAACAGGCGGTTCAGCCGCCCGTTGGTGTAAGGCTTTAATAGGGCTTCGGCCTCTTTAATCGAAAATCCTTCTTTCGCCACAAACTGGCTGCCGCGCAGCCGCACCTGTGACCCCTCTTTGAATTTCACAACCACCCGCGACATCTGGGCCTCGGGCGCAATTTGGGTTGATATTGGCTTAACCGGCACGGCTCGTTTCTGAAGAACCAGACCGGCATCTTTGGTCGGCTCCGGGCGTGCGCCCAGAGACAGTTGGGTGAGGATTATGGTGGTGAGAAATAAAGCGCTGAAGAAAATCCTGCGTGGCCGAAACATTTTACCTCCGATTTTTTTTAATATATACGGCGCAGACGCCATTATTATCAGTCCAAAAGACAGGTAACTTGATACAATTCAATTAAATATACCCGTAATTCCGTTTTTGTCAACAACCTTTTCTCCTCTTATCGGCGGAAAAATGCCGTTTTGTAACCGCTTGCCCCTTACTCGTGGGCGTCTTGAAATATGTCCTTTGTGCCAATGTCCTGGACGTAATTGTAGGGGCGTATTGAAATACGCCCATATCGCGCCGTCAGTCCCGACTTTTGTCGGGATTTCCTGACAGATAATCCGGCTGGACAAACGTTCCTGCAACGCAAAGAAATGTCATTCCCCGCTGCAGCAGGGAATCCAGAAATCAGATCTCCGGTCATCGAAAGAGGAATTTATTGCTTGACTTGTCATCCGCCTCCGCTATATCATGCGCGTAATTCTGATTGACATTGCTTCGGCAATTTACGATAATTGGCACAGCGTCTAACGCTCAAAGAAACGGCGCAATACTTGAAAATGGGTGAATTGATCGACTACAAACTGGAAAGATGCGATACTCGTTTCGCAGGCGGCTTATGCAGCACATGAGGCAGTACTTGGGTTGTCAAGCGAATTCATAATAATCAATTTTAGGCCCCTGTAATGGGTGCGAAAGGAGATAGAGCAGCGTGACCAAATCTGGGCGGATCACACTCTTCATAATCAACTTCTTCCTCCTGATGGTGATCTTTTTCGTCACAACAGGTCGTTTCTTTCCGTCTTCAGAGCAGTCCGTGGTCCTTTTTTCCTCGTTGCTTATGCTATCGTTCGTTACGCTCTTCCTTGAGCATTTCTTCACGTCACCAACTGACGTCATGGCATCAACTATCGCGATCTTGCTGTTGCTGTCGCCGCTTCACCCCCAGTTGTCGAAGCTCGGCCGATGGTACTGGATCTTCTTTGGATACAACCTCCTTCTCCTGCTGACGTCACTGGTCGCGCTACTCTTGCTGGACGACAATAAGTCGTCAGCGGCGATGCAGAACCGCGTCTCATCGACTCTAAAGAGGTTCTCTGTCTTCTTCGGGAACGGGCGCTTTCTCTTCTTTGTGCTGTTTTTCCTAACTCTTTTGTTCTACGTGGACAGTCAATCCGGTCGGTTTCTCGTCATAGCAGGTTATGCATCGGTGATCCTTCTCATTGACCCCAAGGGCTTTGTGCTCTCGTCGTGGCGGTCGAGGCGAAAGGCTGGCCTCGACATTGGCGAAATAATCGGGGTCCAATCACGGAACACGTTTCTGGCAAAGCTCTACACCGAGCGCGTTCCAGTAAGGCGATTTGACATAGTCGCATTTCGCTACTCCATGGACGAGGGGCACCGTGTTTTCAAAGGGATGATTGTCGACAATTTCCTCTTGAACGAACAGCAGTGGATCAAGATTCTTGCCACCGATGATATCCTTAAAGCGCTCGGGTCCGAACCACACACCGAGATCGGTGCTACGAACGTCGTATCTAAGATCCAGGGGTGCATTGTGCCCGAGTTTCTTGGGCGCTTTGTTGGCCTGGTTATCGAGCGATCCAGCATCATGAAATTGCGTTTCGACTATGCAGGCCGTCTTGGGATTTCCGAAGGAAATTTGCTCGAGGCACATGTGTCCGGTAAGAAAGTGCTTTACCAGGTCACCCAAGGCCTTACAGAAATCGAAGCGTTGGAGCAGAAAAATGAGGCAGGTCTGGTCGTCGGTGAATCTGTCCAGCTCGGGATCTGGGATCCCGACCGTTTGCTTTTCGAGAAGTATGGTTGGGTTCCCGAAATCAATACACCTCTATTCATGGCATCGCATGCGCCTGAGTACGTTGCACAGCAAGGGGAAAAGCAGGTTGGGTCCATTCCTGGAACTAACTATCCCGTGCTGATGAACCTACGACAAGCTGTGACACACCACACGGCAATTCTCGGTATTACGGGATCGGGTAAGTCCGTTTTCTGCCGCGACCTGATTCGAAATATAATCGTCAATGGCACCAAGGTGATTTGTGTCGACTTTACAAATGAATATCGCAACAAGTTTCCGAATCTCGCGCCGGCGAATGTGGTCACAGATGCGCACAAAAAAGAGCTTTTTGAAGCGATAAATCTGCTTTCGACGGAACTAGAAAAGTTCGGGAGCCAGCAGAACAAGAAACTCATTGCGGACATGACCCAAATATTAAAGGAGCGCTTTTACGAAGCAGTGAAGGTATTCATGCAGTCGGACAAGACGCTCGCACTATTCGAGCTCCCAGATGTTTCAAACACAACCGGCATCCTGGAATATACCAAGTGGTTCTTTCATGGGCTCTTCCAGGTCGCGAGGCAAGATGCCAACTTCGGCAAGCAGGTGTGCGTTGTTCTGGAGGAAGCACACACAGTGATTCCAGAATGGAATTTCATCGGTGTGGAGGAGAAGAAGGCTCAATCTTTAGTGAACAGCATCAGCCAAATCGCCCTCCAAGGCCGGAAGTACAACGTTGGCTTCATTGTGGTTGCACAGCGAACCGCCAACGTTTCCAAAACAGTCTTGACTCAATGCAATACTATAGTGGCGTTTCAGCAGTTCGATAGGACAAGTTCCGATTTCCTGCTCAACTATATGGGTGCGGAAATGGTTGCGGCACTTCCTGCCTTGCGCTTTAGGCAGGCCATCGCCGTAGGTAAGGCATTCAGGTCCGGCGTACCCCTGATCTTCGAAGTGCCCGTAATAAAGGAAGAATGACGCAAAGCCAGGTGCCTCAACCCACCTATGCTGCGCCGTGAAACAGCGCAGTTTTGCAGCGCAAAATCCCGAAGGGTTTTGCGAATGGGTAGTATTCCCCCGCCAATTTCAAAATCCCCGTCAAACCGATGGTGAATTCCGGGCAACCCCCATTGCTAGAGAGCACGGCCATAGGAATGTCTGTAGCTGCCGTAGGTCGGGTTCCGAAAATTCCTCGCAAGAGGAATTGAGAAACCCGACAATTCTTCTTCAATCAAAATATATATCGAATCGATGGTGATTTGCCACCACCCCCCATTTATAGAGAACACAGTTATCGGAATATCTGAATAAAACCAGATTATTCCCGGCTAAACTTATGCTCTTTTGAGATTGAAAATTGACTGGAATAATTAATAAATGAAGAAACAAACCCAAATTACTTGGTCAGATCCATCACGTTTAATGCATTGTTACACATGCAACTTACGCCAAATTCAAACGGCCCGAAAAACGATTAGAAATCTCAGAAAGCAAAGCCAAATCCTGTCATCCTCTTGCCACACATGCAATTGGCCTGTATTAATTTGGCTTCGCTTTTTTTGGCACGCCCTAACTCCTTGTGGCACACTAGACTCGGTGGCCAATTGAACCGCCATAAGGAGGGAAGAGGTATTCGTGTGTACGAAAAACGCAATAGCTGTCATCCTGGACTTGATCCAGGATCCAGGGGGTGGCAGCTTAGGTGGAACTGATTTGCGGCTTTCTGGATTCTGGGTCAAAGCCCAGAATGACAAGAGCAAGCAGATTTGCTATGTGCGGTAAAAAGGAATTACAGCTTTTCCAGCCGGAGCTTGTCGGTGACTTTCTCTATTTTGACCGGATACTTGCCCGAAAAACAACTGACACAGAAATTGTCGTGCGGCAACGAGGGCATCGAAAGCATCCCCTCAATCGAGAGATACCCCAGAGAATCTACTTCAAGATACGCCCCTATCTCCTTGATAGTCTTGGCGGAAGCTATCAGCTCCTTCCGGGTCGGCATGTCGATACCAAAGAAACAGGGGGAGATAATCGGCGGCGCGGAGACCCGGAAATGAATCTCTTTTGCCCCTGCCGACCGAATCAACTTGACCAATTTTTTCGAGGTCGTCCCGCGAACTATGGAATCATCCACCACCACCACCCGTTTATCCTTGATCGCCCCCTTGACCGGGTTGAATTTGACTTTAACATCGAGGTCCCGGATTGTCTGCTCCGGGTCGATAAAGGTCCGCCCGACATAATGATTGCGTATCAGGCCGATTTCAAACTTGATCCCCGATTTTTCGGAATACCCCAGCGCGGCGGTGTTGGCCGAGTCCGGAATGGCGATGACGATATCGGCCTCAGCCGGATGCTCGATCGCCAACTGGCGCCCCAGGCGACGACGCACCTTGTCGACATTTTCCCCGAATATCATCGAATCGGGACGGGCGAAATAGATATATTCGAAAATGCAGAAAGCATGTCTCTCTTTACGGGGAAGGAATACCGACTTGATTCCCTCGGAAGATATCTCGATTACCTCGCCCGGTTCCACCTCGCGGAGATACTTGGCGCCGATAATATCAAAGGCACAGGTTTCCGAAGCGACCACAAAACTGCCGTTGTGCTTTCCAATCGCCAGCGGCCGGAATCCAAACGGGTCGCGCGCCGCGATAATCGAATTTTCGGTCAAAAACAGAAGCGAATACGATCCCTCTACCTGTGTGAGCGCTTCACAGATACGGTTGCGCCAGGTGCGGCTCTTAGAGAGAGCCACCAGGTGCAGGATGATTTCCGTATCGGAAGTGGTCTGGAATATAGAGCCTTCCTTCTCAAGGTGCGTGCGAAGACGGTAAGAGTTGGTCAGGTTGCCGTTATGCGCAATCGCGAGTTTCTGGTTCTGGTTGGTTATCAGGAACGGCTGAATATTGGTCAGCGAGGAGGCCCCGGTGGTGGAGTAGCGGGTATGTCCGATCGCAATATTCCCTTTGAGACGGTCAATATATTTCTTGTTGGCGAAAACCTCGTTGACTTCACCCATCCCCTTATAAATATGCACCTGCCCGTTCCCGGCGCTGACTATTCCGGCCGACTCCTGCCCGCGGTGCTGAAGCGAGTACAGTCCAAAATAGGTGAGCTCGGCGGCCCGGTTGGTGCCGAAAATCCCAAAGACCCCGCAGTTGTCATGTATCAGATGCGATTCAATCATTTCCACCGTCTCCGAAAAGCCATGAATCTAATATGGTGCTTTCCAGTTGTCAAGCGGCTAATGCCTCGGAGGGTATAAATGTGAAACAAGTTGCAGATTCTCTCAGCCATAAATAATCACCATTCATCAGCTATGAATTGCTGTCTCATAACTCTATATAGAATAATAAAATGCATTTTCCCTATAAAAGTTCCCTTTAACTGTAACTGCTCCCTTTACAAACTGTTCCAAAGGCATATATTTTGCGTCAATACCTGTCGAGGTCAAATATGTCCCACGAAATGATTGAACAGAAAGCTCTCCGCCAGTTCGAAATAATGCGTGATATCGCTATTTCGGCCTCCTCGGGAGGCAGCCCCTCCGAGACCGCCGAGAGAGCGCTTCGCGGAGCGGTTAAACTGGTCGGCCTTTCCGCCGGGACGCTGGTTCTCTGGGATGACCAGGAAACTCCCGCTCTGACTGTGACCTTTGCCGAAACAGAACAGGAAAAAACAGTCCTTCTTGAGTTGGAGCAGGAGCTTTTTGGGAATCTTCGCAAGAACAGGAAACTGGTCTCCGCCTATATGTCGTTTGGCGGCGAGAAACCACTGGCAACATTCACTCTCCCACTTAAAAAAGGGGAGAACGTGCTTGGGGCGGTGATTGGTGTTCAGCCGGGCACCGGAACACTGGTTAAAGAGGATTTCTTTCTGGAGGCGCTGGCGGCGGCGCTCTCGTTGGCAATAGTTGCCGGCGGCGCGGAACCAACTGCGGCGGATATCGCCACCAGAATCAAGAAGGAACGTCTTGAGGCAATCAAGGAAACCGCCGCGGCAGTCAGCCACGAAATCAATAATCCCCTGACCGCCGTGCTGGGGAACGTGCAATTGCTCCTGATGAAGCGGGAAGACCTTGATGAGGATTTGAGAAAGAAGCTGAAAGTTGTTGAAGAATCTGCTCTAAGAATTAAGGATGTGACCCAGAAACTTATGAATATCACCCACGAACGAGTGACCGACTACGCCGCCGGATTAAAAATGATTGATCTCTCGGATGAGGAAAGCACCTAGTTCCCCCTTATATCCCTACCTCACCCAGCAAGGCCGGTAGCCCGCCACTACCGGCCTTAATTATGTCGACCGGTTCTGGCTTTCTGTCATCAAATGATGACATCTGTGCAATTGCCAGTTGCGCCCGTTACCGGTAATATCAATATCAGGCCTCCCAAATTCCCCTTGACTTTTTTCTCAATAAGTGGTTGTTTGACAGTCTGATATACGTATTTTATTCGGGCTCGCCTGAGGGCGAGCAAAAAGATGATTAGAAAGGTTGTTAATGAAAGGTATCGAATATATTTTCAAGCCGAAATCGGTGGCGGTTATCGGCGCTTCCACGCAAAAAGGGACTATCGGCAGGGAAATCCTACATAATATTATAGTCAATGAATTCAACGGGAAAGTCTTCCCGGTCAATCCTAAAGCCAGTGTCATCCATTCCATAAAATCCTATTCCACTGTCCTTGATGTTCCCGACTCAGTCGATCTGGCCATTATCGTTGTCCCGCGTGAGATTGTTCCGGCGGTAGCTGAGCAGTGTGGCCAGAAAGGGGTCAAAGGGTTAGTGACAATCTCGGCCGGATTCAGGGAGGTCGGCGGCCGGGGGGTGGAGCTGGAGAATCAGCTTCTCGGCATTGTCCATAAATATGGGATGCGGATGATCGGTCCCAATTGCTTCGGCGTTGTCAACACCGACCCTGAATACAGCCTCAACTGCACTTTCGGTAAGACCCGCGCTCTTCCCGGGCGGGTGGGCTTTATCTCCCAGTCCGGCGGACTCGGCGAGGCGATAATGAACCATGCCCGTGAACTCGGGCTTGGATTCTCAATGGTGGTTTCGATTGGCAATAAAGCCGATATTTCGGCCAATGATATTCTTGAATATTGGAAGGATGATCCGCATACCGATATTATTCTGCTTTATCTGGAGAATTTCGGCAATCCCCGGCATTTTACCAAGATTGCGCGCGAGATATCGCTCAAGAAACCGATTGTAGCGGTGAAAGCCGGCCGAACCCGGCAGGGAGCGGCGGCGGCTTCATCGCACACCGGCGCGCTGGCCGAGCTTGATGTCGGCGTTGACGCTTTGTTCGATCAATGCGGTGTTCTGCGCGTGTCATCTATCGAAGAGCTTTTTGATGTTGCTGCGGCGATGGCCAATCAGCCGATTCCCAAAGGGAACCGGGTGGCGATTGTCAGCAATGCCGGCGGCCCGGCCCTTCTGGCCACTGATGCGCTGGTCAGTCTGGGTATGACCCTGGCTCCATACACCGGTGAGACCAAACTGAAACTTAAGAAGGCTCTGACCGGTCAGGGTGAAGTAAATAACCCTCTGGATCTTGTCGCAGGAGCCGGAGGAGCCGAATTCAAAGCGGCTCTCAATGTGGTCAAGAATGATAAGAACTTCGATTCCATATTCACGATATTTGTACCACCGGTAACTATCGACCAAATGGAGGTTGCAAAGTCAATCTATGAAGGCGTTCAGGGAAGCAAGAAGCCGGTACTGACCTGCTTTATGGGCGCGGGCGAGGGTTCTGCCGCCGTTGATTATCTAAAAACTCACGGTGTGCCGGTTTATATTTTCCCTGAGGCGGTGGCCAAGACTCTTTCGCAAATTGATATTTATCGCCGATGGCTGGAACGGCCCAAAGGGAAATACAAGAATTTCTCGGTGGACAAGAAAGGTGTTCAGGAAATAATCGATCGCGCGGTCAAGAGGGGGGACAAGGCGATTATCGGGCGTGAGGCGCTGGAGATCTTATCCCGCTACGGCATCCCGTCCTCGCTCTACGAAATTGCTTCCACGGATAAGGAGGCGGTCGCGCTGGCGGAAAAAGTCGGCTATCCGGTCGTTCTGAAAATCAATACGCCGCAGATTCTACACAAAACCGAATTTGGCGCTGTGGTCGTGGATCTGCGAACCGCCAAGGAAGTCCGCGATACTTTTGTCACTCTCAAGAAAAAAGTCGGCACGCTGAAGAAGAACGAGAAGTTTTCGGTGGTGGTGCAGGCTATGGTCACCGGCGGGGTGGAAACGGTTATCGGTATGACCACCGATCCTTCATTTGGACCGCTGATCATGTTCGGCTTGGGCGGTATTTATGTGGAGATACTCAAGGATGTTGCTTTCCGGATAAATCCATTGAGCGATTTTGACGTCGATGAAATGATACGCAACCTTAAGTCATATCCGCTTCTAACCGGCTTCCGCGGCTCCATGCCGATCGATCTAATCACGCTTAAGGAATCGCTGTTGCGTCTTTCACAATTGGTATCGGATTTTGATCAGTTCTCCGAAATTGATATTAATCCCTTTATCGCCTGCTCCGCAAAAGGGAAATCGAAAGCTGTTGACGCCCGATTCATTATCCGGCAGAAATAGAGAAAGAAACCATACTCTTCATTTCATTGCCTCAGTGAAAGCTGAATGACTCAATAGAGGGAGGAAAAACTTCATGAAGCTGGAATTGAAATCAATCGGATACTGGTCTCTGATCAAAGTATCCTTTATAATCAACCTGATAGTCGGGTTTATCATCGGACTGTTTTTTGCCCTGTTTGTAGGGTTAATCTTCTCGGTCGCATCCAACCTGGGCGGAATGAAGATGATGCCTTTTCCCGAAGAGGGTATGCCCTCGGTGGGGATTCTTTTGATCATCTATCCTTTCCTTTTCGGATTTGGAGGCGCCATTATCAATACTATGATTTACTTGATAATAGCCTTCGTTTATAACACCGCCGCCAGGCTTATCGGGGGGTTTGAAATGGAATTCACCCAGGCTCCGGTGCAAATGGCGGCCGTTCCCCCAATACCGCCACCCGGGTACTATATGCCGCAGACTCCGCCACAGGCGCCACCGCCGCCTCCTCCGCCACCTCCACCGGTGGAACCACTGCCGCCTGATATTACTCCTCCTCCTGACAGCCAGACACCATGAGGTTTGCTTCTGACGAAGCGCAGGAATGATCATTTCTTGAAGGAAAACATGCCGGTAAGTGAAGTTAGAGTACGTATTGCACCCTCTCCATCAGGGTATCTTCACGTTGGAACTGCCCGGACAGCCATATTTAACTGGCTTTTTGCGCGGCATCACGGCGGCAAATTCATCATGAGGATTGAGGATACCGACAAAGAACGATCGGATTCCGATCTGGTCCAGCCGATTCTGGATGCTTTGAAATGGCTCGGAGTCGATTGGGATGAGGGGCCGTTCTTTCAATCCCAGAGGCTGGAAAGTTATAAACCATATGTCGAACGGCTGCTCGTCGGTGGTCATGCTTATCGGTGTTTTTGTTCTCCGCAGGAACTGGAGCAGGAAAGAGAAAAGGCGATGGCGGAGAAGCGGGCGCCGCGTTATGACCGCCGGTGCCTCTCCAAATCCGAGGCGGAAATCGCCGAGCTTATGGCGAGAAATATGCCATGTGCGGTACGTCTCAGAATCCCCGAAGGTGCCACCACTTATGAGGACATGGTGCTGGGGAATATTACGCGGCAGAATGATGAAATCGAGGATCTGGTCATCTGCCGCGGCGATGGCCGGGCTGTTTATAATATGGCTGTTGTGGTAGATGATTACGAGATGGGCATCACCCATGTTATCCGCGGCAATGACCACATCAGCAACACTTTCAAGCAGATTCATATTTATCGTTCATTAGGAATTGAACCACCCCGCTTTGCGCATGTGCCGCTGATTCTTCGCCCCGACAAGCGGAAAGTCTCCAAACGCCTCGGTGATAAAGATGTCGCCGAGTACGGCAAAGAGGGGATACTCCCGGAAGCGTTGTTTAATTTTCTCTGTCTGCTGGGATGGTCGCCCAAAGATGACCGTGAGCTTATCCGCCGGGAAGATTTGGTGAGAATATTTCTCCTGAAAAATGTTACCGCCGCCAATCCGATATTCAATGAGGAAAAGCTGGAGGCGCTCAACAAAGAGTACATCAAGCTGACTCCCGATTATAAGTTGGCCGAGATGGTTGCGCCGCTTTTGGTCAACGCCGGCTTCACTACAAAGTACTGGTTGGAAACCAGGTGGAATTACTTAATTCAGGTGGTGGCGCTGCTGAAGGAGAGATGCCGCCGCGTGACCGATTTTGTGAGCATGAGCGAATATTTCTTCCACTCGGAATTTAAGTATAATTCCGAGGAAGTGAAGAATCAGTTTAATCCCCAATCGCAGCAATATCTTGAGAAACTCTGCGAACGTTTTTCTGCGCTGGAAAACTTCACCAAGGAAAATCTGGAAACGGCGCTGGGAACTCTGGCCGAGGAATTGGCGGTCAAAAAGGGTCAGCTGATACATCCAACACGGCTGGCGGTCTCTGGAATGGCGGTCGGTCCTGGCCTGTACGATCTTCTGGTGACTCTGGGAAAAGATGAGGTTATTAAGCGTCTGAAAAGGGCAGTACAATATATCCAAAGTTTTGGAGGTTGAAATATGGATGAGAAAATCAAATTGGAAAAAGAGATACAGGAGCTGGAGAAAAAATTGGCCAATGACCATTTCGGGGGACTGCTGAATAAAGCACAGCACAATAAAGATATGAATCGTCTCAAAAAATTGAAAAAGGAGCTGGAGAAGTTTCAGGGGCGAAAAGCCAAATAGAAATAAAACTGGAGAAATCGAATGGATAAAGATGTTTTCAAAGATAAAGCAGCATTGTTGAAAAACGCTATTAAAGGGGAGGAAGACGGCATTGCTTTTTATGACCTTCTGGCCGACCGTGCGGTCAATCCGGAGGCCAGACGGCGGCTGGAGAATCTCCGTGACGACGAGAAGCGTCACAAATCACTGCTGACAAATCTCTATCGCAAATATGTCGGCGGTGAGATCGGCGCTCTTCCGGCGCAGGGGATTGGTCCCTTAGCCAAGGCGTTCGATAAAGGAAAACTCAAAATCTTTAAATCGGAGATGGAATATATTAGCCTAGCCATTGAAACCGAACTGGCTGCAACCCGATTCTATAAAGAAGGAAAAGAAGCGATCGGCGAAAAAGAATTTGCCGAGATCTTGCATCAGTTGTCCGAGGAGGAGAATAGTCATTATGAAATCCTGATGGCCGAAAAGGAAGCAATGGCCGGGAATTATCATTGGTTTTCCTCCGACTTTGGCGCCCCTATGGAGGATTAATTTCCGGAGGAAATGCAACCATGCGCTGGATTTGTGCCGATTGCAGATATGTCCATATAGATAATGCACCGCCCGGGCATTGTCCTATTTGCGGGGCGGCATCAGAACAGTTTTCGAAAGTTCAAAATTGATTACCGTGGGAAAAGATCCGATGTTCAATCCGTTTAAGAAGAAATTGAAAATAGGTGACATGGCGCCTGATTTTTATCTGCCATCACATTTGGGGGGGAGAATCAAACTGTCCGGTTTCAGAGGCAAAAAAAATGTCCTGGTCGCTTTCTATCCTCTGGACTGGACCCCGGTCTGAACCAATCAGATACCGGCTTATGACCGCGACCTGAAGCGGTTCGAAAGCCTGGATACTCAGGTTCTGGGTATTTCAGTCGACACCATTCCCTGCCACCAGGCTTGGCAGAAATCGCTGGGCGGTATTTCTTATCCGCTTCTTTCCGATTTCTGGCCGCATGGTAAAGTCGGCCGGGAATATGGTGTCCTCACTGAAGACGGATTCTGTGATCGAGTTGTTTTCATTATTGATAAGAAAGGTGTCATACATCATATAGATATTCTGGGAGTCGATAAACTGCCGGATACGGAAAAGACTTTTCAGATTTTAGCTGATCTTAATAAATTGTAGCCGCCCGATTTATTGCCGTTTGGTTGCCATCCGACGTATATTATTGTTGAATTGAAAGGTGATGAGATAAAAATGTATTTTGCTCTGCCCAAAGAGTATCGTGAAGCAACTCCTCCGGAATTGAGGGAGCGGATTCTGGCCGCCAAGGCGAAATTGGGCGGACGTTCCATTATTCTGACCCATCATTATCAACGGCTCGAGGTGGTCGAATTGGGCGATGCGGTCGGTGACTCCTACGGTCTTTCCAAAATCGCCGCCTCACGGGATGATGTTGAATATATCTTTTTCTGCGGCGTGCATTTTATGGCCGAGGCGGCATATATATTATCCAAGGGGAAACAGAAAGTCTATCTGCCGAATCCCCTGGCTGGCTGCCCGATGGCCGATATGGCGGAAATGGCCGATGTTTTCGAGGCCTGGGAGGTGCTGGAGAACCTGGGCGGTGACAAGCGTATCATGCCGATTTCCTATATGAATTCCGCCGCCGGGCTTAAGGCCTTCTGTGGAAGACATGGCGGGCTGATCTGCACTTCCTCCAATGCCGATGCCGCCTACAAATATGGATTCGATCATCGCGAAAAGCTTTTCTTTTTCCCCGACCAGCATCTGGGATATAATACCGGCATAAAGTTCGGCCTCAAGCCGGGGGATATGGTCATCTGGGATTTCTCCCTCGAGAGAGGAGGTTTGACTGAGGAACAGATTGATAAGGCACGAGTGATCCTCTGGAAAGGTCACTGCCATGTCCATACAAATTTCAAGGCCGAGCATGTACATAAAACCCGCGAGAAATATCCGGAGGTGAAGGTTGTTGTTCATCCGGAGTGTCCTCACGAGGTGGTGGCGCTGGCCGATGCCGCCGGCTCGACCAGCTTCATCGTCAAATATGTGGAATCACAGCCGCCCGGTTCGGTGATTGCCATTGGCACTGAAATAAATCTCATTAATCGGCTGGCGCATAAACATCCGGAACTGAAAATACTGGAGCTTTCCGGCCAGACCTGTGCGGTTTGCGCCAATATGTATCGAACAACTATCAATGATCTGGCCTACTGTCTGGAGAATTTTGAGGAAATCAGACCTATTACCGTGCCCGACGACACCAAAACCTACGCCCTGATAGCTCTGGAACGGATGCTGGAAGTTCATTAGAGAGGAAGCTCTCATCAGATTCAGCTCATTATAAGATGAAGCATCAATTCAACCGGTTTGCTTATTTTATTGTTTGTCAATGCGTTACCCATTGGGCGCCCCATCTTTCTTGACAAATGTGGTCTGTCTGAGTATATTATTATGGATTAATGAAATAGTCGGCTTTGGGGTTAAGTCCGCTATTCGAAATGGCTTCTCTGCTTAGGACATCCTGAGAGCCAGTGATAGCTCTACTTCAAATTGCGACTTTTCTATTGCGGAGTGTCTGAGAACAATGAAAAGTTTCCTGCTTGCGGCAACCATTATTGTCATCGCAGGCGCGGCTATCGGTTTCAATCTGTTCTTTGGCGGTCGGGTTGATTACCCTGTTGGTGATAATCCCCGCGGCATCGCCGCAGCCGACTTTGATGGTGACGGCGATTTCGATCTGGCGGTGGCTAATAATGGGGTCACAAGCAGCAATGTCTCGTTATTGAAAAACAATGGCGAGGGAATTTTCCAGGCCGCGGTGAATTATCCGGCCGGGATTGGGCCTAACGGCATTTTTGCCGCCGATTTCGATGGCGATAATGACAAAGACCTGGCCGTGGCCAATGGCGGCAGCGATAATATATCCATTCTAATCAATAATGGCGATGGGACGTTTCTGCCCAAAGTGGATTATGCCGCCGGTGATAATCCCTATTCGGTCTGGGCGGCCGATCTCGACGGTGATAGTGATTTTGACCTGGCTACTGCCAATGGTTATTCCGACAATATTTCGATACTCTTAAACAACGGCAACGGGACTTTTCAAACTCCGGTTAATTATCCGGCAGGTGACAATCCCCAAAAAGTATCCGCCGCTGATCTTGATGGCGACCTTGATATTGACATGGCGGTGGCCAATTACTCCTCAAATAATGTGAGTATATTCAAAAACAATGGCAACGGGATTTTCCAGGCGGCCGTCAATTATCCTGTCGGAACTAATCCTCTGTCGGTTTTTCCAGCCGACCTCGATGATGACGGTGATATTGATTTAACGGTGGCTAATTATACCGATGACAATGTTTCGGTGCTGATGAATAATGGCGACGGCACCTTTGCAATTGCAGTTAACTACGGAGTTGCTTTTGGCCCTCGTGCCGTGGGAGCGGCCGACCTCGATGGCGACGGCGACAGAGAACTGGTCGCGGCTGATGCCTCTTGCGATAGTGTCTCTTTCCTTGAAAACAAAGGGGATGGAACCTTTCGCCCGGCGATTAATTTCGCCGTCGGTACATATCCCCGTGCGCTTATACTGGCGGCTCTTGATAGCGACGCTGATAAAGACCTGGCGGTGGCCAACGGCGGCTCGGACAATGTCACCATACTATTCAATTCAAGCACTTATCCTTTTATTTGCGGCGATGCCAATGGGAACGGCCTGGTCAACATCCAGGACATTACCTTTGTTATAGCTTTTCTCTATAAAGGGGGCCCGGCTCCAAATCCTATGAACGCCGCAAATGTCAACGGCATCGGGGTTGTGAATATCCAGGATATCACTTATCTGATAAATTACCTCTATAAGCATGGCCTGGCTCTCGATTGCCCATAGGTGCAATTCAACTTATTGCATTTTCTGAGATAGATGGGAAGCGGTTTATCTGCGGCGAATTCCTGTTTGTATCCGGCAGTCTAATTGGTCTTGCGCGAGAACCTATCTTCCGCCAATTTTACGACGACAACCCCTCCAATAATCAACGCACCCCCCAGCCACTCAACTGGCATCGGGTAAGTTCTTAATATCAGAAAGGCAAAGAGTGCCGTACAGATCGGTGTCGCCTGTGTTATGAGTGCCGCCCGCGAGATGTTTATGCGCTTGAGGGCCATCTGATATGTTGCCCGCGCCAGGACGGGGAGAAGCAACCCCGCCGCCATGGTCAATAGAAGAATATCAATCCCGGGTAGAAAGAAGGCCTCTTTTCTATAAACGATTATTATATAGAAGATAGGAATCAGGAATAGATTGCGATAAAAAAGAAATGAGGCCGTGCCGATCCGGGCAATATTGTGCTTGATAATTATCTCGGCACCGGCAAAGAAGAATGAAGAGAGCACCATCAGGGTGGCGCCCTTTGATATGGTCAGATTGGTTCCATATTTGAGAATGAAAACGCCGCCCAGTGCAACCGCCCCGCCGAGAATCTCAATAAAAAGTAACTTCTCTTTCAGTATCATATAAGCCAACGCCACGGTTAATACGACCTCAAATCGGGACAAAAACGAGACAGTGGCCGGTTCCATGAGCTTAAGGGCGGTCATATTCAGAGACATCGCCATTGCAAAGATAATGGCCAGAAAAAAAGTCAGCCCCAATATCTTGACATTGACCTGCCGGATTTCATCCCGTTCACGTTTACGTAAGAGCGGCACCGATGAAAATATCCACGCAAAAAGAAACATATAGAAATTGAATAATTCCGGGCTGATGCGCTCGAGCGCCCCTTTGGCGGGAATATTCCCCAGACCGCAGGCGACAGCGCAGGCCAGAGCAGACAGATCTCCGGCACGCTGTGATTTCATCGGGTGATATTCCGCGCCACGGCTCGATTCCTGAGGTACTGCGTGATGTAAATCATCAGACCGGCCACAAAGAGCATGATTGAAATGACTTGATTATAGGTCGGTTTCATGCCCAAAAAGGCGAAGGTCATTTCCGCCTCATAGTACCGGATATATTCTATTAGATACCGGAAAATAGCCTCCACCATAAAAAGCAGGCTGACTACCTGGCCATCGAATTGCCTGTGTTTCAGGCGCCAGTGCAGCAACAGAAACAGGAGCAGACCGTAGAGAGAACTATATAATTGTGCAGGGTGGAGATTCTCCGCTCCAAAAACATAAAAGGGAATTGAGTCAGGGGGAAAAACAACCCCCCAGGGAAGGTTAGTCGGGGTGCCAAAACAACAGCCATTGAGAAAGCATCCCAGGCGTGTGAAGATCAATCCCAGGGCGACAGTCGGGGCGAATAGATCGAATGTCGATAGTAGCGGCAGTCTCTTCCAGCGAACATAAGAGAGAGTAAGAACAATGGCAGTGAGAATACCGCCATATAGATTCAACCCGGCGATTCCGAATTGCCCCGCGTGAAAGGGATTTATCGAGGCAAGCCAGTCGTTCTTGAACTCATCAAGATGGAAAAGGACATAAAACAGGCGGGCCCCGATAACGCCTCCGAATATCATAATATAGGCGATGGTCAGAAGAGGTTCAAAATCAAGTTTCCTTTTCTGAGATGTCCTGTACACATAGTATAATCCCAGCAGAAAGGAAAAGGTCAGCATCAGGCCATATCCTCTTATCGCGATGGGGCCGATTTTGAAAAGTTCAGGAAACATAACTTATCGCTTCCTTCTTGATATTCTCATTACGAAGAATTGTTCGGTCGAATCTATGATAATATTTCATGGTCAGATAAATCATGGCAGTACCGATTATGGCGCCGACCACCACATCGGAGACATAATGAAAACGTCCATAAACTGTCCCCAACGCCAGCCCGATATTTATCGTTACTAAGAAGAAGGCTGTCCTGGGATAAGCCCGCACAGTGTAATACATCATCACCAGCGCCACCGCGACATGCGATGAGGGCATGCAGCCGCCGTGCACCGCGCCTTTGTTGATGGCTATATCCACGAGGGGCCGGAAAATGATGCCCTTGATTGCATGGGTGTACTGCCCGGCAAGATACCAGCGCGGTCCCTCGATAGGATAGAGAAGGAATAGAAAGTATGAAACAAAGAAAGTCAGGCAGATGGCGGTTAAAGCCGGCTTGATAATATCATATCGTTTCAGCAGGAACATACCGAGAAGAAAAATCGGCAGCATGGTATAATAGGAAAAATAGCAGAAACTCAGGATCTCGGTCAACCAGATATTGATAAAATTCTTATCCAGCCAGAGGCTCGGATCAATCCCGAAAATCGTGGATTCAAAAGCGATCAGCTGACGGTCAAGAAAATCCGGGAAGATTAATTTCATCAACCCGCCGGTCTGTTCATAAAATAGGGTAAAAAGCAATCCGGGATAAAGGATGCGGAAGAAGAGGACAAGACGATTCCCGCTATGATTAAGAAATTGCACTATCAGGATGACTAATATTACAACGGCGGCGTTTATAAGCAGTTCGTCATAATATCCCGAGAGCGGTCGTCCGAATATCAGAATCAATCCCGAGAGAAGCATCATATATGCGATTATGGCGATATCGAACGGATAAATGGCTTTTTTAGTCATCTTCTTTCCCCTTTTTCTTATCCGCCCCTGCCACTAACAGCACTATCTCGCCTTTAATTTTCTTGGACTGCAATCTCGATGAAATTTCCGAAAGACTTCCTCGTATGAATTCCTCATAAATTTTCGATATTTCGCGCGCCACACAGGCCTGTCTGTCGCCCAGAATCACCCGGACATCTTCAACTGTTCGCTCGATTCGAAACGGTGACTCATAAAAGATAAGAGTATGTTCTAGCTCCTTAAGCTTTTCAAGTCGATTTTTTCTGGCGCCCGATTTATTTGGCAAAAAGCCCTCGAAAAAGAAACGATCGAGCGGCAGGCCGGAGCCGGTGAGAGCGGGAAGGAGGGCATTAGCGCCCGGCAGGGGAGAAACCGTGATATTATTATCGATGGCGGCTCGTATGATGCGATAAGCCGGGTCGGAAAGGCCGGGAGAGCCGGCATCGGTAATCACCGAGACATCTCCTCCTTCCTGAAGAATTTTCAGGAGCATCGGCAAGCGGGCCTGTTCATTGAAATCGTGATAGCTGATAAGTCTCTTTTTCAGGCAAAAGTGGGCGAGAAGCCGTCCTGAAAGACGGGTATCTTCACAGGCGATAATTTCTGATGATGCCAGAACTTCCAGCGCACGGGCTGTTATGTCTCCCAAATTGCCAATGGGCGTGGGAACCAGAAAAAGTTTACCCGGAATATGATTATTAGATTCCATCGGAATCAGAAGATAATAATTTTATCCGGAATCGGCTTCAAGCCAGTATCAGCGATTTCCGGAAGATGCCGCTTGAAATATGATCTATTCAAAAGAGTGACCGCCCGATCGATGAAACGGTCATCAAACCCGGCCGCATTCAGCTTTTTACGGTCGGTAATGCCGCGATCTATCATCATGAACAGCAGATTGTCCACCCGGTCATATTCAAGACCGAGCTCACCTTCGTCGGTCTGCCCGGGCCAGAGGTCGGCGGTGGGAGGCTTGGTCAATATTGCCTCGGATATTTCATAATGGCGCGCTAACTGCCTGACCTGGGACTTATAAAGCATGCCGATTGGATTCACGGAACAGGCTACGTCGCCATACCAGGTCCCATAACCCAGAGAAATTTCGGTTCGATTGGATGTCCCGAGAACAAGGAGGTGATACTCGAAAGCCTTGTCGAAAAGAATCGACATCCTCTCCCGGGCCATTTTGTTACCGGCCCGAACCGGGTCTATTTTCCGAATATCTCCAATATAGGCGTCAATCATCGGCGTGATTTCCACCTTCTCCGTCTTTATTTCGTATTGGGCGGCAAATTCGAGAGCATCTTTTTCGGATTGATGAGAGGAGCGGGCGTAAGGCAAAATCAGGCCCAGAATTTTCGTGACGCCGACCGCCCTGACCCCAATCGCCGCCGATAGGGAAGAGTCAATCCCGCCGGAAAGGCCTACAATATATCCCGCCAGGCCCGATTCGCGCAGCTTCAGAGCCAGAAATTGTTCCAGCCGGCCGGCGACTTCCTTTTCATTTAGACGCAATAATTCCATATTTCCGCTTTCTGAATGTCAGAAAAGATAATACGCCCTGTGATTGACAACAAGCAAAAAAGATGGTATAAGTGATATGTTATTGACAGGGGAAGACAGGGCTTTTATATTGGGCGCAATAATCTTAAAGCAGAAGGAAGGTATCTTTTATGGCCGGAATCAATAAGGCTATTCTTATCGGCAATCTGGGCAAGGACCCGGAACTTCGTTATACCCCGGGAGGACAGGCAGTGGCCTCGTTTTCCTTGGCGACATCGGAGAAATGGAAAGACAAAAGCGGAGTCCTTCAGGATCGAACCGAGTGGCATAATATCATCGTCTGGGGTCGGATGGCCGAGATGGTTAAAGAATATCTTGCCAAAGGAAGACAGGTCTATATAGAGGGCAGGATTCAAACGCGGTCGTGGGAGGATAAGGAAGGAAACAAGCGGTATACCACCGAAATTGTGGCCCAGAGAGTTCAGTTTCTGGGCAGCCGCGAGGCAGCCGAAGTGCCGCCGAGAGCTGATGCGCAGACCGAAGCCCCACCGGTAAATGATTTAGGCTCGGAAGACGAAGACCTGCCGTTCTAGTAATTCATCTTGGTGCCGAAATTGGGAAGGGTTAGGCCGGTCGCCTGCCCCTCTTCATTTCATGGTGGATTTGGTTGCACAGACTGAAATATGGGCATCTCATCGGGACAATCAAGAAAGCGGCAATTAATCGTTCTCTATGTCATTGCGCTGGCTGGGGGGGTGTTTGTAATTATCTTCTGGCTGGCCGGAATTATTCTCTGGCTCATTGTCGTAGGAATTGGATTATACTTTTTTGTCCGCTGGCACGCCGAAAATAGCGCTTACCTTTGTTACAAATGCGGACACCTTTTCGTTATTTCTGCTTTGACTGACTTTATTTCCCCTCATTTTCCGGATAAGAAATTGCTCAAATGCCCCCAATGCCATGAAAGCTCATGGTGCCGCGAGAAAAACTTCGGCAAAAAGAGACCCGCATTTGCGAGAATATGGTATCTTTTTCTTCTCGATTACAGCATTAAGGATATATTCGGAGTTATCGAAGGATTTCCTGACTTTACACTCGGCACCCCTAGAAGCTATTTCTTTTCTTCCAGTTCTCGCACCCGTCTGAATAACTCCGGCAGGCGGCTCAAACAGGCCTCGATACGTTTCGTGCTCATTATTTCGCGGGCAGGATAGCCGAAATAGGATTTCCCGGCGGGAATACTGTGGCTTACCCCCGATTGAGCGCCGACCATGACGCCATCACCCAACTCGATATGTCCCACCAGACCGACCTGCCCGGCCAGAATAACACCGTTCCCCAGTCTGGTCGAGCCGGAGATGCCGACCTGAGAGACAATGATGCAATTCTCGCCTAATTCAACATTGTGCGCTATCTGCACCAGGTTGTCGATTTTGCACCCGCGTCCGATTTTTGTCGGACCAAGGGCACCCCGGTCGATAGTGCAATTGGCCCCGATTTCGACCTCGGAGTCAATTTCCACCCAGCCGACCTGCTTGACTTTCTTGATGCCTCTCTCATGGCGTGCGTATCCGAATCCGTCGGCGCCGACAACTGTGCCGCCATGGATAATAACATTATTGCCTAATTTGGTGTCATCCAGAAGAATCACCCCGGGATAAAGCCGGCAATCATGGCCGATTTTGACCCTGTTGCCGATATGAACCTGCGGGGCGATAAAGGCATTTTCGCCGATAAGAGTATCTTCGCCTACAAAGCTCAGAGCACCGATAGAGTAATTGCCGCCGATTTTTGCGCTGGCCGCGATTATTGCGCTCGGGTCAATTCCTTTGAGGATTGGCTCTTCCGGGGGATAAAGGGCATCGAGTATGAGCGCGAATGCCAAGTAGGGGTTTTTGTGATGAATGACCGGTATGCGGTCAAAAGTGACATCATCAGCCAAAACGACCGCCGAGGCGGCGGTCGTCGCGAGGAATCTCTGATACTTCTTGTTGGCTACAAATGTGATCTGGCCGGCACAGGCGGTCTCGATGGGGGCGGCGGAAGCGATTTCAATTTCACCATTGCCGGATAATATACCGCCCGATATTTCAGCCAGCGTTTTAAGCCTGATGCCCAAGGTCATTCACCAGAAGCTCATTCGCCTTCAAGAACACCCAAGACCTTGATCGTGATGTCATAATCCTTCTTGGCGTAGGCCAGCCCGGTCGAATTGAAAACGAAATCGTAGTTTCCTTCAGTGGCCACCCGTTCGATGGCGGCGTTGATCTTCTCGAGCAGCGGCTTGACCAGTTCGCTATTCTTTCTTTCAGCCGTTCCGGCGGGACCGAATATTTCCTTGGTAAATGTATCCAGGGCTTGCCGCTTGGTATCGATAGCCGTCTCGCGCTCTTTTTTCTTTTCCGGCGAAAGGATGAGTTTCTGCTTATCATAATCAGCAATCATATCTTCAAGCTCTTTCTGCATTTCCTTGGCTTTATCATCCCACGCCTTGTATTCGGTATTGAATTCCTCCTGAGCTTTGGACCACTCTTTAAACTCGGAGAATATCTTGTCGGAATCGACATAGCCGAATTTACCGATTTGCGCCATCGCCGTGGAGGATATTCCTATCATGGCCCCAGCAAAAAGCATCGCCAACAGAATTGAATCTTTGCCTTTCATTATAATGCTCCTTATTTGTATTTTTATTCTGCGCCTTGGCCTATCTGAAAATAGTACCCGCCTGGAAATGAGGGTGCCAGGATTTCTTCTGACCGCGCTTTTCATCCAGCGGGTAACCAAAATCAAATCCGAGAGTCCCAATCCCCGGAACAACGAGCCGGAAACCAATTCCAACTCCTTTATAAAGATCTTTGAATTTGATATCGTTTCGACGCATCCATGAATTCCCCAGATCAAAGAAAAGAAGAGTATATAGCTGATTTTCGACTACCGGTATCTGGAGCTCAAAGTTCCCGACCAGCATGTACTTGCCCCGTACTTTGCTGTAGCTGTAAGCAGTGTCAAAATATGAATTGTTCAAAGGTATAGTGAGATTGGAATCAGCGTACTGACTATAGTTGAGTATCTTGCTCGTTACGCTGTCCGGAGTCAACGAGGCATCATCATAACCGCGGACCACTCCTTCATACTGGGTTCCGCCCGGTGAAAAACGATCTGATTCCAAAATCCTGTCGTCTCCCGCGGGAGAAGTGATAAAACCGTATGTCAATTTACTGGCCAGTGCCACTTTCCAGAAGATAGGAATAAATTTGGATACTTCTATTTTATGCCTCTGATATTGCCAATATCCTCCGAGCCAGTCGCCGGTGTTCTCAAATGTATAGGATAATATTGAACCTGAAGTGGCAAACTCGGGAAGATTGCGGCTGTCTCTCACAATCGACAACTCCAGCCCGGACGCGCTGAACCATTTCTCACCATAATCCCTTAGTGAGCCTGCAAGAAGTTTACCGTAATGATATTCGTATTTCCGGCTATTATCAGTCCTTATATAGTATTTGATCGAATCGATCACGCTGTACGCCTGACCGTAGAGATCGCTGAAATCGCTGAAACGGTCACCTTCCAAACGATACCGGGCATAGACACGGAAATAGTTATCGGGCCATTTAAGCCTTCGCCCGATACGCAATGACCCTCCGCGCCGACCTTCGGTATAGTCATCATACCATCGGCGATTCGTATAGTACAGATCGACGCCAACCGGCGTCGGCGTGGAAAACATCCACGGTTCCGTAAAAGATATGGTATAAGAGTTGAGACGGCTTCCAATATCAATATTAAATGATAAACTTTGACCCATTCCCCGGAAATTAGGAATGCCCAGGCTGATGGTGCCGACAAATTTGTCCTGGCCGGAATAACCGCCTCCGGCCGAAATCTGCCCGGTCGGTTTCTCGTCAACCTTGATCAGGAGGTCAACATCTCCCGAGGGGAGATCCGATATATCGGGCGTCACATTGGCAAAATAATTCAATTGCATAATATCGCGGACCGAGCGGATCAGAAGGGAGCGGTGGAAAACCTGCCCCGGCGACATCGAAATCTCGCGCCGGATGACCTTCTCTTTGGTCTTGGTGTTGCCGGTTATTTTGACCAGATTGACTTTGGAGGGAAGCCCTTCGACAATATCGAAAGTCACGTCAATGAGCGAGTCGCGGGTTTTGCGATCGTCAACAGCCCGGACATGCAGATAACCCTTTTCCTGATATAGGAAATAAATCTCGTATGTCGACTTATCGAATTTATCCAGGTCAAAAACCTGGCCTTCGCGATATTTAAGTACACTCGAAAGAGCTTTTTTGTCGAAAATCTCATTTCCTTTCCAATCAGTCTTGCCAAAATAGTAGCGCGGCCCTTCATATATGTCAAGATAAATGGTTACCATGTTGGCGGCGGAATCAATGGCCAGGGAGTCGCTTTTCAGATAAGCATCCAGATATCCCTGCTTGTGCAGGTATTCAGCGATTTTGTCCTTATCCTCCGGGTATTTATCCTTGTCAAAAGTGGAAGAGCGCAAAAAGCCCTTCTTACGATTTTTCATCTTGCCGATAATCTCTTTCGAGGAGACCCTCACATTTCCTGTCAGCACCACGCCGGCAACTTTAACCTTGAAGCTCTCCTCTATCTTATAGCTGAGATAAACCTGTGAGGAATCGCCTGAATACTTCAACTCATCTTCAACTCTGACGAGATAATACCCTTTTTCGGCATAAAGATTGGAAATCGCATTCTTCTTCTCGAAAATGACGCCGGACGAAAGATATCCTCCGACTTTGAGATTGAGTTTTTCTTCCAGGTTTTTTGACTTGATGGCCTTGTTTCCATTGAATTCCAGGCCGGCCAGTTGCGGAAGCTCCCGTACTTTAATGTTAAGTATGATGCCTCCGGTTACCTCTTCGGCGTCAAACTCAACATCTTTGAAAAAACCCAGCCCATAGAGCCTTTTGAGCGCCTCCTGGGTCGTGGTCGATGTTAACTGTTCGCCCTTCTTTATTCCCGCTACCGAAAGAATGATACTGGGGGAAGCGGCCTTATTCCCCTCCACTTTGACATCGACCACATTTAATGATTGGGCGAAGGCCACCGGCAATGCCATCATCCCCAGGAGTAATCCAAGGAACAAAAAGGGGAGAGCCGCTCCTCTTGATATTAAAAACACAATATTCCTTCTACCCTGAGTCAATTTTCCGGCGCAACGATTTTCATGATTTTGATTTCAGAATATTTCTGGCGATGGCCGAGATGCTTCCGATATTTGGTGCGTTTTTTAAACTTATAGATTTCTACTTTTTCCGCCTGTCCTTCGCTGATAACCTCGGCTTCGACCCGGGCCGAATTCAGGTAGGGAGTGCCAATAAGGGCATTTTCACCCTGCTTCACTAGGAGAACCCTCTCGATAGACACCATCTCTCCGGGCTTGATTGAGAGATACGGTACTTTCAAAATCGCGCCAAGCTCGGCGTTGAACTGCAAGCCACCCGACTCAAAAACTGCAAACATTGGAATCCTCCTCCTCTAAGCAGGTAATAATTTCAATTTCTTTATAAATCCAGTAAATTATCGATTTTCATCAGACTGTCAAGACAAAATTTAACCTATTATTTAATATAACCTTATAAAATCAGTCCGCATATTTCTTAAACGTTTCAGCCAGCGGCCAGTTCCATAAAACAAATCCGAACCGATTAGGCTGCCTTATAGTTGTAGAATAAGATTGAAAACCGGGCCGTTTCGGCTATATTGAGTCACTTTGGAAAAGAGAGCTTATGGATAAAGAGGAAACCCGAGCCACCCGAATGCAGAGCCACTATACCGAATCAGCCGGTTTTCGGCTGGTTTCCAGTTATTCACCTCGCGGGGATCAACCGGCGGCTATCGCGGAATTGCTGGATGGACTCAAGAAAGGGGCCAAATATCAGACTCTTCTGGGAGTGACAGGGTCAGGGAAGACCTTTACAGTTGCCAATGTTATTGAAAAGTACAAACGACCGACCCTGGTTATTTCGCATAACAAGACTCTGGCCGCCCAGCTTTATGGCGAATTGAAGGCTTTTTTCCCCCAGAATGCCGTCGAGTTCTTCATCAGCTACTACGATTATTATCAGCCTGAAGCATATCTGCCCACGACCGATACCTATATTGAGAAAGACACCTCCATGAATGAGGATATCGATCGCCTACGGCTGCGCGCGACCGCCTCGCTTCTGGAACGGGAAGATGTTATCATCATTGCCTCGGTTTCCTGCATTTATGGCCTCGGTTCACCCAAAGATTACCGCGACTTGCTGCTTTTCCTCGAAAAAGGCCAGAATCATGATCGTGATACTCTTATTCGCTCGCTGATAGATATTCATTATAGCCGCAATGATATAGATTTTTCCCGGGGGCATTTTCGGGTCAGGGGGGACACCATTGAGTTGATTCCAGCTTATCAGGAGACCGCTTTGCGAATCGAAATGTTCGGAGATGAAATTGACCGCATTTCCGAAATCGACCCCTTGACC
Organism: Candidatus Zixiibacteriota bacterium; assembly: GCA_026397505.1. Lineage (NCBI taxonomy): Bacteria > Pseudomonadati > Candidatus Zixiibacteriota > Candidatus Zixiibacteriota bacterium. The sequence goes on along the minus strand of JAPLUR010000052.1, from coordinate 51,305 downwards.
GGCGAGATTATCTCGGAAAGGAATAAGGTGGCAATTTATCCGGCCCGGCATTTTGTCACAACCGAACCGAAGCTGGAGCAGGCGATTGAAACAATCCGGGCTGAACTGGAAGAAAGGCTGCAGCAATTTCGGGCCGCAGGGAAACTGCTGGAAGCCCAGCGCCTGGAATCGCGGACAAAGTATGACCTGGAAATGATGAAAGAGATCGGATACTGCAGCGGCATAGAGAATTATTCCCGGTATCTGACCGGGCGGGCGCCAGGGGAACGACCGGCCACTCTGCTCGATTTCTTCCCCGGTGAATTTTTAATAATAATCGATGAATCACACCAGACTGTGCCTCAGTTGCGCGGGATGTACGCCGGGGATCGCTCCCGCAAGGAGGTCCTTGTGGAGCATGGTTTTCGCCTTCCTTCCGCGCTCGACAACCGACCGCTCTTTTTTGACGAGTTCGAATCTACGATTGATAATGTAATCTTTGTCTCGGCGACCCCGGCCGATTATGAACTCGAGAAATCAGGCGGAGTAGTGGTGGAACAGGTTATTCGACCGACAGGCCTCTGCGACCCCAAGATCTCCATTCGTCCTCTGGCCCATCAGGTTGACGACCTTCTGGAGGAGATTCGGCGCCGGGCGGCCGTTCATGAACGAGTGCTGGTGACGACTCTTACCAAGCGAATGGCCGAAGACCTGTCGGAATATTTGAACAAATTGGGGGTACGTGTTCGTTACTTACATAGTGAGATCGATGCCATCGACCGAACCGAGATTATCCGCGGCCTGCGGCTGGCGGAGTTTGACGTGCTGGTAGGAATAAATCTTTTGCGGGAGGGGTTGGATCTTCCGGAGGTGTCGCTGGTGGCGATCCTTGATGCCGACAAAGAAGGATTTCTTCGGTCAGAACGCTCGCTCATTCAGACTTCAGGGCGTGCCGCCCGCAATAAGAACGGAGAAGTCATATTTTACGCCGATAAAATCACCGATTCGATGCGCAAAGCGATCGAGGAAACCGATCGCCGGCGCCAGAAACAACTGGAATATAACAGGAAACATAATATCAACCCGGAAACCATATTCAAAACCAGAGAAGAAATCCTTCAGGCCACACGCTTTGCCGATTCGAAGACGGAGGAGCCGGAGAAGATTGAAAAACCTGATTATTTCGCCGATATGACGGCCGAGGGGAAGATCGCTTTTCTCTTGAAAGCGATGAAGAAAGCGGCCGACAATCTTGAATTTGAAACCGCGGCGGCACTGCGCGATGAAATAAAAAATATCAAAACCGACCTCAAAAAGAAACGTAGCAGAAAGTAGATATGAAGAGAATTCTGGCAGTATTATCGCTTTTGGCCCTGACGGTGCTTTTCCTCGGGTCGGAATGCAAAAAGAAAACATTCGTCACCGACAGCACTTACACCGAGGAAATTACCAGCTTCATACTCGGCGATAATGACGGTAAGGAATTGTTTAAGCCGGTCAGTTTGACCGAGGAATCATTCTTTCTCGACAGCACATCCCTGAGATATTATTATCGGTTCGATTCCTCGACACGAAAGATTTCGGTCATCATTGCCGACAGCCCCAAAGCAATCTATCCATACAGTAGTGTGTATGATGCTCTCGCGCGCGTTCAAGATGTCCTTTACGGCCATATGTACCGTATTACCGGCGATGATACGGTGCACGCCTATAAGGTGATCGACAGCCTCAATAGGTTCGCCTATTTTCTGAAATTATACAGTGACAATTATAATTATCGCGGCTGGCGGTTCTGGGGTTTCATCGGGGGAGTCTTTCAACCTTATCTCAACCCCGGCGTCCGTGTAATCAATGACCTTTACGGTAAAAAAATATCGGCTGTGCCTCCGCCCAAGGAACCGCCGAGCCCCTTGAGTTCCTATCCCAACGACGCCTTCTATTTTCGGGAAGACAGTATCGCCAAATTTCCTCTGGGCGATTCGCTGACACTCCTCAGCTCCATAAGGGACCTGTTATTCGTGGAACAGGGGGATTCGATAATTGGTCCGCTGAATACCGTTCCTTACAACTCCCAGCATCGAACCGGCTGGAGAATCCCAGCGGCCTCAAACAAATTTTACCATTTGATCCTTTTTGATCTTCCCGGTCGATTCAGTGTCAGAATTGTTAATCATGTTCCGGAATCGACCCTGATTAAGACAAACGACTATTTCATTCCTTATAAAGTTGATATTTAGCTTGCGGCATACTCCGCTTTTATCCCCGGCAGCCTGCCTGTGCCTGGCATTTGCCCGTTTGGCCCAGGGATTCGTCTTCAATCAAGAGCAGGCTCCCTTCAAGAATTTGACGCAAATATCTGCATATAAGCTGAAGTCAGGGTTCTTCAATCTAGTCACCTGATTGGCCGGATTTCGGGACTATTCCACAAAGCATCTGGAGAGTAGAGCAGAATTGGGCCGGGCAACTTTCTGCCATGAATAGTCTTAACTTCAGTCATAATCATGTAAAGCTTATGCTTTTGAACGAAAATTGGACATAACTTTGAACCTATATGGGGATCCAGATAACTGACAATTAAAGGGCAAGGAAATTGCAGAATGGGGAATGGAATTATGCCGCAAACCATAACAAGAAGGACGAAAATGCCTCTTTTTCCAGGCTCTCAAGCCCCGTTCGGATCCAGAACTCACTGTTTCATATAAGGATGTGGATAACTGATTAAGAGCTTGATTTAAGAGGGGTTTGCTGTAGAACTGTAAACTAGAAATGACTTGACATAATGAAGCAGAAAGATATATTACTATTGGTTTTGTTTGCAGTACTACTTTTTACTACATTTTGTCGGTTACATCGCTCAAGAGCATACTTGAGCGCGAGAAAAGAAGATGCTTACCCAACGGGGTAGATCCTGCCTTAGGTTACTTCACCGCCAATAGTACCTATTAAGCGCAGATTATTGTAATTTTGGAGGAAAGATGATTAGATTGAAACTGCTTGTGACGGTGGCGGTTTCATTGTTTGTTTTAAGTGCCGCTTTACCCTCTTCTCTGGCTCATGGAGGTTCGCTCTCACCTGGTCTATCCCTTGGCGTGACGGGGACCCCGGGCGAGTTTAAGTCCGAAGGCTCAATTTCGCCGAGTTCGCCAGCCGGGACTGAAGTCTCGATGGCAATGTGGCCCCCCAAATTCTTCAACTTCGCTCTTTATGATACTCTTTATATCTGCCCCGGCGAAACCATCTACGATACCATTGTGGCCACCAGTACTGTTGCCGGGAAAATCATCACAATAACCAAGATCTCGGGACCGGGCGATTTCTCCTCTGTACCTTCGACTTCACCGGCCTATGGATATTACAGTTACACTCCCGATTCCAGTGGAAGCTTTCAGGTCGTCTATGAGGCCAAAGATAACGGTGGCCTGACTGCCAGGGCCACAAAAACCTATGTTATCTTTATCAATGGCGCCCCTGCCATCGCCACTGGCGATAGTTCTCTTTATTCCTGTTATCCGGGTGAAATCTATACTTATAAGGTTGAAGCGAACGACCCTGAAAATGATCCTCTCATGTTTCGTCTTCTGACCCCTTTCGGCTCTATTGATGCCCCGACCGGGGTTATATCTTTTTCCGCGGATACTACGGGCAAATATTGTTTCGGGATTGAGGTTTCCGATACCTGCGGCACCGACATGGCAAATATCTGCCTGACCGTCGCGGTCAACGCTCTTCCGGAAATCAATGGCTTTATCAAGAAGTATACCCTCTGCGCGTTAGATACCATATGTTTTTCCATTATTGCCAATGATCCCGACCCGGGCGATTCGCTGGTCATTACTCAGCTTGAAGGCCCGGGCGTTTTCGATATGGTCGATCATGTCTCTGGGCGCACTTGTTTTCTGCCCGTCGATGTGGACTCGGCCGACTATATTTTTATCTATGGTGTGACCGATAATTGCCTGCGCGGGGAACACGCCAGAGCCGCCACGCCCCCGTTCCCGCTCGACACCGTGATTATCACGGTCATTGTCGGCCCGACCCTGAAGCTGGATTGTCCCGGCGATACCGCTCTTTTTATTTGCCGGCCGGATACTATCTGTATCCCGATGGGGAATATTCCGGATAGTGCCGTGGTGACAGTTTCACCCCCTTCGGCCTGGTATAATTCGGGAACGAAAAGTCTCTGTTTCTTTACCGATTGCTCGGTGGAGAAGAATTTGAAAATTAAGGCGTCGACCATATGCGGTACGGACAGCTGTCAGTTCACGGTCCGTGTGACCTTGAACTCCGCCCCGTTGGTCATTTTGCCGCCGGATACGTCCCTCTATATTTGCCAATCTCAGGATATCTGTCTCCCCGTCGGCATTTCCGACGCCAATGGAAATATTACCGGAATTACCGTTCTTCCGTGGGGACATTATGATTCGAAGACCGGCAAAATCTGTTTCATGCCCCCTTCAGCCGGCGATCATAAGATAATTGTCAGAGCGGTCGATGCCTGCGGTGCGGTTGGAATCGATTCTCTGAACCTCCATGTCACTATGAACAGGCCGCCCGTGGTGGAATCGGCGCCGGACTTTGCAGTCCACCAGTGTGCCCCGGCCGAAATCTGCTTCCCGGTCAATATTTCCGATCCTAATAATCCAATCAAATCGGTGACCGTATTGCCTTACGGGACTTATAATCCGCAGACCGGCAATGTTTGTTTTATGCCCGGCCAGAGCGGAATACATTCAATCGTGATTGCGGCGGTCGATTCCTGCGGCGCCGTGGCCAGCGACACCACAAATGTGAATGTCATCCTCAATTCGGCGCCGGTGATTAAATCAATATCGGATAGCACCGTCTTTCTCTGCCGCCCCGAAACGATTTGCTTCCCCCTTACGATTAGCGATGCTGATGACAATGTTGTCTCGATCACCGTCGACGGCGGGGCGACCTACTCAAATGGATATGTCTGTTTTGACCCGATTCAATCTGGATTTTATCGTATAGTCGCCAGAGTTGCCGATTCATGCGGTTTTGTCAGTGTCGACACGACCGTTATAGATGTGATAATAAATTTTCCGCCCATTGTCTCTTCAGCGGAAGATTATTCCATTACCCAATGCACCGATGATCCAATCTGCTTTGATGTTTCTATCAATGATATCGATGGAAATCTGCAGACGGTTTCTTCCAATCGGGGCGTCTATGATCCGATAATGCATCGGGTATGTTTCACACCGAACGGACCCGGCATATACCAAATTATTATCACGGCATCGGATTCATGTTACGCCTCAGGCGTTGATACGACAACGGTGACTGTCACCAGCGGACCGGCGCCGATAATAACCTGTCCGGCCGATACGATCAGAATCGAAGACTGCGCCCGAGTAGACTCGCTTTGCATCGACTTAGCCATCTCGGGAGCGGATACGGTAATGGCCGAGAACGCCGTCTGGAATAAGGGCCGGCTCTGTTTTGCCGTCCCCCAGAATCCGGGCATTCATAATTTTGGTCTGAAAGTCATTGCCGCCAACACCTGCGGGCGGGATACCTGTATCGTTCCGGTACATCTGGAATTGATCGATCAGCCATTTATTGTTGTTCCCGACACCGTTAAAGCTACTGTCTGCCGGGGCGACACGGTCTGCGCCGCGCTTGATATCAGCGGCGCTGACTCCGTCACAATCAGTGACGGTGAGCTTTTCCCTGACGGCCACTTATGCATTGCCGCTGCCGAGAGCGGCTTAAAGACTGTAATCGTAACCGCATATAACAGCTGCGGCAGAAATGAATTCAATGTTGTTTTCGATATAGCTCTTAAACCGACGCCTGTGATTAGCTGCCCGCCGGAACCGATTGCCATATCGATCTGCCGTCCGGGGCCGGTCTGTATCGACCTGCCGATTGCCAATTATACGGAAGTCAGCGCTGACGGCGCGACCTGGTCTGATGGGAAGCTCTGCTTCAATGCATCCGGGGCCGGTCAGTATATCCTTAATGTAAGAGCTGACAATGAATGCGGCACCGATAGATGCCAGGTGACGGTCAATGTCACTGAGGTTGGTCTGCCGCAAATCTCCTGTCCGGAAGGTCCGGTCGATGTTACCTTCTGCGAGCCAAAGACAATTTGCATCGATGTTCCCATAAGCAATTATGATAGTATTACCGTCGACGGCGGCAGCTGGTCGAACGGCCAGCTATGTGTCGAAGTCGCGACGACAGGACAATTGGTATATACTATTATAGCGGCCAATCGTTGCGGCGCCGATACCTGCCAGGTGCAGGTAAACGCCACCCGCATTCTTGCCCCTGAAATAACCTGTCCCATTGAACCCTTTGATATTTCCCTCTGCCGTCTGGATACGGTCTGCGTCGACTTGCCGATAGCAAATGCGCGCAGCGTGGACGCGGGTAATGCCATTTGGAAAGATGGCAGGCTGTGCTTCCTGCCGGAGGCACCGGGTAATCAGAAGATTACGGTGGTGGCGTCCAACGAGTGCGGCACCGACTCTTGCATTGTAGAAGTGATTGTAACGGTTGACCCGTCAGCGCAATTGAGCTGCCCTGCGGACACGATTATCACACTCTGTAAACCAGAGACAATTTGCCGCCCGGTGGGTGTTATCCCGCCAAATGCCGCGGTAACCGTCTCACCGATTGGAACATATAGCAATGGCACGGTTTGTTTCGCGCCGGATACGGCCGGTGTTTATGAAATATCAGTTCGCGCGCAATTGCCGTGCGGCGCCGACTCCTGCCGATTCAAAGTCAGAGTCCTCTACGACCATGCGCCTATTATTGTCAGAAAAGATACGGTCATAGCTGCCTGTGAACCGCATCGCCAGTTCACATATAATGTTAGCGCCTCCGATTTCGAAAATGATCCCATTACCTTCGGCCTTATTTCAACTCCGGGCAGTATTGATCCTACCAGCGGCCTGATTACTTTCATGGCCGATACTGCGGGAACCTTCTGTTTCCGGGTCACCGCTTCCGATTATTGTCGGGCCGATACCGCGACAGTCTGTGTTCGTGTCAGTTTGAATGCTCCGCCTGTGGTGCTCACCGGTCCGGATACGACCCTTGCCGAGTGTCTGGCTCAGGAAGTCTGTATCCCTGTCTCTATTACCGATGTTGACGGGAATCTGATGACAGTAGTGAGCAATCTCGGTTCTTATTCCGATGGCCGGGTCTGCTTCATGCCCCCGTCAGCCGGAGTTTATCATATTATTGTGGAGGCGGTCGATTCTTGCGGCACGCGTGATGCCGATACGACCATTGTCACGATTCAGCCGGCTCAGCCGGTTGAACTGATCTGTCCGAAGGACACTTCACTATTAATTTGTGAACCGGATACGATTTGCATGTCGATCGGAGGTATTCCGGAAGGGGCATCGGTGACGGTCACGCCGGCCTCGGCCTGGTACGACCGTGCCAACGGTACGATATGTTTCTATACCAATTGCTCGGTAATCAAGAACCTCAAAGTGGTGGTTGCGACCAACTGTGCCAAGGATAGCTGTGTCTTTAAAGCCAATGTGACCTTGAACAGCCGGCCGCTGGTTCTGTTGCCGCCCGATACCACTATGTTCCTCTGTGAGCTCGGCTCTGTTTGTGTCCCGGCCGGGATTTCGGATGTAGATGATAATATCGTCAGCCTGGTTATGACTCCGGGCGCCTACTTCAATTCGGTGACCGGTAAGATCTGCTTTGCTCCGACCGGTGAGGGGGACTATAACCTGGCCATAAGGGCCATAGATGCCTGCGGTGCTTATGGAACCGACTCCATGAAAGTCCGCGTTGTACTTAATCGCCCGCCGGTGCTGGCATCGCCTGATGAAATCAAGGCCCCGCAGTGCCGCCCTTCCGAAATCTGTTTCCCGATTACGGTGTCCGACCCTGATAACGGACTCAGAATGGTGACAGTTTCGCCGAGTGGTCGCTATGATCCAAAATATAAAACGGTATGTTTCACTCCGTCTGCGGCCGGTAGTTTCCGGTTGATAATCACCGCGACCGATAATTGCGGACAGAGAGCGGTTGATACGACCATGGTTCGTGTCACCCTCAATACCCCGCCGGCAGTGATTTCCGCGCCTGATAGCACGGCTCTTCTTTGCGGACCGGGGCTGGTCTATTACCGGGTATGGATTTCCGATCCTGACAGCAATCTCGCGCAGGTGACAGTCAGCGGTGGCGCCATATACTCCAACGGACAGGTTGCATTCAATGCTTCGGCAGTCGGCACTTACTCGTTTGTAACAACTGCAACTGATTCATGCGGTGCCGTCTCGGCCGATACTACAAAAATAACGGTAATAATGAACCGACCGCCGGTGGTAACCCTGCCGCGCGATTCTTCCATAACGGTATGCGCTCTTGGATCCATATGCATTCCAGTCACTGTGACCGATCCGGATAATAACATTAAGACGATTCAAACGAATCTTGGCGCTTACGACAGTCAGACCAAGAAGGTTTGTTTCACGCCCTCCGGTGCAGGAATATATCAGATGATTGTCACCGCCACCGACAACTGCAACTTGATTGCCTCCGACACGATGAACGTTACGATCCGGTTAGGGGAGAGAGCCGACATTCTCTGTCCCACCAGCCCGATTGAGAAATTCCTTTGCCAGCCTGGCCAGGTTTGCTACGACCTTACCATCACTCCGACCAATGCCGTGGTAACAGCATCATATGGCACCTATTCGGACGGAAAGCTCTGTTTCCGGGCTGATATATCAGGAATATATGACATAAGAGTTATTGCCTCATCCGAATGCGGCGCCGATACCTGTAATCTTTCCTTCAATGTCGCCATCGGTCAGACCGCCCAGGTAACCTGTCCGGCTGATACATCCATATTTCTCTGCTCTGCGGATTCGATCTTCCGACCGGTGACGGTGAGCCCGGCCTCCGCCGTGGTGACGGTACTTCCGGCCGGCGTATACCGCAACGGAGTTGTCGGCTTCCGCGCCGACACCACCGGCAATTACCTGTTGACGTTGATTGCCCGTACCGACTGTGGTGCCGATACTTGCCAGTTCAGAGTTCATGTGACCATAAATGGCGACCCCAAGGTCAGGGCCGGCAACGATACCACCTATTTCCAGTGCGTCTTCAGTCAGATCTGCCGCCCCGTGACCATATCCGACCCGGACAATAATATTCAATCGGTGACAGTCAAGCCGAACGGCACATATAATAGCGAGAAGAAGGAAATCTGTTTCACTCCGACAGGTATAGGCAATTATTGCCTGATCGTTACGGCGCAGGATAATTGCGGCAAGACCGGCGTTGACACGGTATGCATTTCGGTTACCAGTGGTCCTTCAGCCCAGATTCAGTGTGCTACCTCTCCCTACAGCCGCAGCCGCTGCACTCCCGGTCAGGTTTGCGTCCCGCTTAGCGTGACTCCTTCGACGGCGCAGGTGACTGTCTCCTATGGTGCATATGCTAATGGTCAAATCTGCTTCCAGGCGGATACGGCCGGCACTTATCATATCCGGGCGATCGCCTCCGCCATCTGCGGTGCGGACACTTGCGATATAACAGTTAACGTCAGCTTCGATGAAGCCGCCAACATTATCTGCCCCGATTTGCCGACTTCCGTTTCGCTGTGCCGCCCTGACTCGGTACGCATTCCTCTGCCGATAACGCCCGCGACTGCCAATGTTACCATTCTTCCGAGAGGGCGCTATAATTTCTCCACTCATCTGTTATCTTTCTTTGCCGATACGGCCGGTACATATCGCCTGATAGTTATCGCTTCTGCTCCATGCGGCGCCGATACCTGTATTGTTCGGGCTATTGTCTCCATGGAAACACCTCCGCAGGTCACCTGCCCGGGTGATATTGATACTACCGTCTGTGTCGCCGAAACCTCAGAAATATGTTTCCCTGTTAACGTCGTTGGCTCGGGCGCGATCGTCAGTGTGTTGCCGTCCGGACATTACAGCGGCGGCATGGCCTGTATACCGATCACGGCTGCGGGCACTTATCCAGTAACTGTTATAGCTTCCACCCTCTGCGGCGCCGATACCTGCAAGTTAAATATTACCGTCCGCGATAACCGGCCCCCGGCGCTTACAGTTCCGGCCGATCAGGAAGTTCCGGGATGCAATGACGAATTGAAGGAAATCTGCATTGATGGTATTTTTGCCACCGACCCCGATGGCGATCCGGTGACCATAACCAAAACTTGCGGACTTGGATCCTTCACGGCGATCCGTGCCGACAGCGGGAAACTCTGCTTCACGCCGTTGCGGGTCGATACAACTTATCAATTCTGTTTCGAAGCTAATGACGGATGCCGAACCATCACCAAATCAATGAATGTGAGCGTCTTTCAATCGCCCCTGTGCGGCGTCTGTATCGATATTGCCATCAAGACCGACTCGTGTGTTGTGGTGGGTTCCATTGTGCCGGTGAATCTTGAAATTACCACCAATGATCCCATCGGCGGCTTTGATCTGCTGATCAGTTATGATGCATCAGTGATGCAGTTCTTCACGGCTTCCAAGGGATTTTCGATAGACGGCTGGGAGTATTTCACTTATCGCCTGGGAAATGAAGGTGATTGCGGGTCAGGCTGCCCCTCCGGTTTATTGCGGCTGGTCGGCATTGCCGATGTCAACAATGGGCCGTTCCATCCGCCTCAGGACCAGTTGGCTCCCCACGGCGTCCTGGCACGACTCAATTTTAAGGTTGCCAATGACCAGAATCTGGGCGGCCAGTTCCTTCCCCTGAATTTCTACTGGGTCGACTGCGGCGACAATGCCTTCAGTGACCCGAGCGGTAATTCTCTTTACCTGGATTCCCGGATATATAATAGTTCCGGCGACATCTTATGGGATGAGTTTAATGAAGCTCTTTATCCGGAAAACCATCGTATCAACGGTCTGGGTGCGCCTGATTCATGTCTCAAGGGAGGCAAGACCATCCCTATTCGCTGTATCTACTTCCATAACGGTGGTATCTGCGTCACGCATCCCGATTCTATAGATGCGCGCGGGGATCTCAACCTCAATAATGTTGCGTATGAAATTGGTGATGCGGTTGTTTTCACCAACTACTTCCTGTATGGCCTGAGAGCTTTCACAGTCTCGGTGAACGGCCAGACGGCTGCTTCCGACGTCAATGCCGACGGTATGGTTCTGACTGTCGCCGACCTGGTATATCTTATCCGTGTGATCACCGGCGATGCCTCACCGATACCCAAGCTCTCGCCCGAAGCCGCCGCCATTGACTTGTTCACACGAAATAACGGCAGCAAGCTGAGTATATCGATGCATAACGGCAATCCTGTCGGCGCCGGGCTTCTGGTCTTCAAATATAGCGGTCTTACCCCGAGCGCCGTGGAGCTTGGCTGGGCAGCAGGGGAGATGGATCTGAAATATGTCATTAATGATTCCGAAATAAGAGTTCTGCTCTATAGCTATGATACCGGAGATAAGATTGACCCCGGTGACGGCGAATTGTTGAACATCAGATACAACGGCACCGGTAATATCAAGCTGGTCGAGACATCTTTCGCCGGCTATTACGGTGAGAATCTGGTGACCAGATTGGTTGGCGATCCGGTACCCAAAGCTTTCGTTTTGTCTCAGAATTACCCCAATCCGTTCAACCCGACAACGTCGATTGACATGACCATACCTGTCGCCTGCCGGTGGCAGATGACGATCTTCAATGTCAACGGACGGGTTGTGAAACAGATGAGCGGTAATGCGGCTGCGGGTACGATGACTATTATCTGGGATGGCAAGAATGATGACGGCCAGCCGGTGACATCGGGAGTTTACTTCTACAAGATTAAAGCCGGTGATTTTTGCGCTACGAAGAAAATGACCCTGCTTAAATAAAAGGTAGTACTCTTTCCTTCAAAACGAGCCGGCCTCCCTCAGGCCGGCTCGTCCTATTTGTGGTACTTTCCGCCGGAAAGAATCGAATAGGCGCGAAAAAGCTGCTCAAGCAATATCGGGCGAACCAATTGATGTGAAAAAGTCATGGGGGATAGCGAAAGTGTCGCGCGGCACTTCTCTATGACAGAGCTGTCCAGACCATAAATTCCGCCGATGACGAATTCGCTGTTGCCGCTTCTCATCATTATTTTGGACAGAAAACGCGCGAATTCATCGGAACTGAGAGCCTTCCCTCGATCCGAAAGGGCAATAGAATAGTCTGAGTGTAGTTTCTTTTCAATGGCGGCCGCTTCGGCCCGCCGCAGTTCCTGCACATTGAAATTCTTTGCCCCTTTTATGTCCGGTATATAAATAATATTTACTTTGGCAAATTTCTTAAGTAAGGTGATATAATGTGTAACTGCCTCATCGACCCAGCGGTCTTTGTTCTTGCCCAGGGCGAGTATATCGATTCGGAACATCAGCCGGCCACAGATTTCAAATATATCTTCCTGGTACGCGGACCGTCGAATTCACAGAAATAGATACCCTGCCAGGCGCCCAGCAGGAGTTTTTTGTTGGATACAATCACTTGCAGCGACGGACCGACCAGAGAGGATTTTATGTGGGCATCGGAATTCCCCTCCCCATGCCGATAGCCATCCGACGGAGGAAACTCCTTATTCAATTTATAAAGGATATCACGCTTGACATCCGGATCGGCGTTTTCACTGATAGTTACGGCAGCGGTAGTGTGTGGAACAAAGATCAAGACAGTGCCGTCAACAAGATTGCTTTTATTCACAAAAGCCTCAAGTAAGGCGGTGATATCAATCAGTTCTTCGCGGCAGTGGGATACAATTTGCATCTCTTCAGCTTTCAAAAAGCGCCTCCACAAATTCCCGGGAATCGAACGGCTGCAGGTCATCGATAGATTCGCCGATGCCGACAAAATCAACCGGGACATTCAACTCCTCGGCAATGGCCACGACGATGCCGCCGCGGGCGGTACCGTCCAACTTGGTAAGAATAATACCATCACAGCCGACCGCATCGGCAAAAACCTTTACCTGCGACAGAGCATTTTGCCCCGTGGTTCCATCGATGATCAGCTTGGCCTGAATCTGCTGTGCAGGGACAATCTTCTCCACCACCCGGCGTATTTTCTTGAGTTCTTCCATGAGGTTGGCCTTGGTGTGCAGCCTGCCGGCGGTGTCAATCAACAGATAATCGGCCTTGCGGGTTATGGCGGCCGTGGCGGCATCAAAGGCAATGGAGGCCGGATCCGCCCCAGATTGAGCCCTGATAAAACTCACGCCCGACCTTTCCGCCCAGATCGCCAGTTGTTCCACGGCGGCCGCCCGGAACGTATCGCAGGCGGCAATCATAACGACCTTCCCCTCTTTCTTAAAATGGTGGGCCAATTTCCCGATGGTCGTTGTCTTTCCGGTACCGTTTACGCCGGTTATCAGCCAGACCTGCGGCCAAACATCGCTGTTGGAGTCGGGCGCTTTGACTTTCCTGTCCATTATTTCCGCAATGCTGTTCTTGAGAAGCGTGAATACAGCCTCACTTTCGGTGATTTTGGCGCTTTGCGCTTCCTGGCGGAGATTTTCAATTATCCTGTCGGTTGCCGCCACGCCGATATCGGCTTTGAGAAGAATCTCTTCGATTTCATCAAGGAGCTGGTCATCAATCTTACGTCCGGAGATCACCTGTCCAATACGACCCAGCAGGGAATCCCGCGTTTTTGCCAGCGATTCCTTTAGCTTCTTAAATCCGGAAAACATGGAAGCAGAACCTGGTCAATCAAGCCCCGGGATCATCCGATATTTCATTTCCGGAATCGGAGAACACTCTTGTTCGTGCATTATCGGCATGATGTGCGACAGGAGTGTAATCGGCCTCGGCGATGGAGGTGTTGATAAGGCTTTCATCGGCTTCTTCATTGAAGCGGACCGAGACGACTCGGGAAATCCCCGGCTGCTCCATTGTAACGCCATATAAAACATCAGCCGCTTCCATGGTTATCTTATTATGCGTGATGATAATAAACTGAGTCTGATCGGAGAAGGCTTTAATCATCCGCAAGAAGCGATGGATGTTGGCATCGTCCAGCGGGGCATCGATTTCATCCAGGATACAGAAGGGGGATGGTTTAACCAGATAGATGGCAAAAAGCAGGGAAATGGCCGTAAGGGCTCTTTCGCCGCCGGACATCTGCGCGATTGATAATAGCTTCTTGCCTCGCGGGCGGGCGATAATTTCAATGGGCGATTCAAGGGGATCGGCTTCATCGAGCAGGCGGATATCAGCATCACCCCCGGTGAACAATTCCTCGAAGACCTTTTTGAAATTCTCGCGCACGCGGGCAAAAGTCTCCAGGAAAAGATTCTTGGCCGTGACATTGATTTTTGTAATCGTCGATTGCAGTGTCGATTTGGCATTAAGAAGGTCGTTCATCTGGGCGCTGAGAAATTCCTGCCGCTCTTTCGAAGTAAGGTACTCTTCCAGCGCCAGGAGATTGACCCCGCCGAAATTCTTCATCAAATCCTTCAATTCATGCAGACGCTCCAGGCGTTTTTCTTCGGGAAGTCTGCTGTCGGGAGGCTCGGCCGTGATCGCTTCCAGTTCAAGGTCGTAATCATTGCGGATTTTCTCGGTGATATTCCTGACCTCGGCCTCAATTGCGGTCATTCTCAATTCGGCCGCATGCAGTTCCTCCAGGGCTTCCTCACGGGTCTGGCGCTGTTGTTTGATTTCCTTTTCGCGCGTGACCAGACTTTCCTGAAGGCCACTATATGTATTGCGGATACCGTTCTGCTTGTCCGCCAGAACCGCGCGGGCGTCAAACAACTGCTTCAATTCCTTCTCCAATCCGGCAATCCTGTCCAGCGAGCCGGCGATTTCCTGCTCGGCGGAAACAATTTCCTGCGACTTGGCGGTTGCATTCTGATCAATCTCAGCGATCAACTCGCCGGTATGGCGAATCTGACTTTCCAGCTGCTGCTTTTTGCTCCTTAATTCAATCTGACGGATCTGCACGGACGATAGTCGGTTCTGGGCCTCTTCCGAATCCCGCTCCAGTTGCCCAATAACCATCTCGTGCTCCTGCAACCGGCCGACCAGCGTTTCCTTTTCGCGGGCAAGCTGGTCATAATT
This sequence comes from Candidatus Zixiibacteriota bacterium, assembly GCA_026397505.1. Taxonomy (NCBI): domain Bacteria; kingdom Pseudomonadati; phylum Candidatus Zixiibacteriota; species Candidatus Zixiibacteriota bacterium. The sequence continues at coordinate 36,270 of JAPLUR010000052.1, read as the reverse complement.
AAGGGAAAGATCGTATTGGCGGCTCTTAAGGAGTTCCAGCTTATCCGAAAAAGCCTTTTTTTCTTTTTCCAGCCGGCGCATCTCGGTTTCAACCGTCTGCATTTCGTACCGGGTTGAAGTCAATTCCGTGTGCACCCGGTCGGATTCTTCCTTAAGATTATCCAGTTGTGAGAGTATGCCGTGCAATTCGGCCTGCTTTGAACCAAGCTCGGAAGTAATCTGATTCCTCGCGGTTTTGATCTCGGCGATTTTGCCGTTGAGTTCCTGGAGAATTCTATCCTGCTCGGCAATTTTTTCTTTTCGTCCGAAAAGGGACAACCCTTCATTTGAACCGCCCGAAACAATGGCTCTATTCTCAAAAAGCTTTCCGTCGGTCGTAACGGCCGCGAAATACATCGGGAGGGCATCCAGAATGCATTTATTATTCTCCGGCTTTATGACGGCTATGCGCGATAGAAGCAGGTGCGCCAGAGGTTTCAGTTCTTCTGAAACGGTGACATATTGATCGCCCCAGCCGAGAAAGCTCTCGCCGTTCAGTTCCGGTCGGGTGACCCCCGTATTGAAACCAGCTTCGTTCAGTATAATCAATCCCGCCTTACCCTTCTTCTCCTGGCGCAGGAAACTGATTACACCATCAGCGGTCTCCCGATCCCTGGAAATCATGAACTCGGCTGTTTCGCCGAGAGCAGCCTCAATGGCATCCTCAAAACCTCCGTGCGGCGTCAAATGCTCGGCCACGGTACCGATCAGACCGGGCCACCGTTCCCTATTTTCGAAAGTGGTGACGACTCCGGCGCTGTATCCCTCGTAATGAGTGATCATCTCGCTAAGAAGATGCCTGCGGGCCTCGGCCGCCTCGAGTGATGCTGTCAGGTCAAAAATCTCGCCCGAGAGTTCCTCAAGCCGGGCATCAAAACCGCGAATTTCCGATTCCCATGTATTCTGCTGATTCTGGAGGCCGCTTATCTGCGCGGCAATCGTGACGCCCGAGCTTTCAAGTTCGGCCAGACGCGCGGCAATCTTATCGCGATTATTGCCCGCTTCAGAATGCAATTTGATCAACTCAATCAGAGAAGTGTTGATGTCGGATTCCTGCTCTTTGAGATTGCTGTCATCGCTTTTCCCTGCGGAAAGGCGCCCCTCCAGAGCCATGAGTTCCTTGCTCAACTCATCGCGGGCCCGGCGGGCGGCAAGAACTTTCTCATCGGCCTCATTCAGATTCTGTTCGGAATGGGCAACCTCCTCCACGTGGGCGCCCGACTCCGATTCGACCTTTTCAAGTTCCCGGCGGGTCTCCTCAATCTGCTCGGCCAATATTTCTTTGCGTTTCTGAAAGGCCTGAATATCGAATGTATTCCGCTCCTGCAGTTGACGGGCGTTCTCCCTTTTTTCACGCAAAATCGATATTTCCTTTTCGAGCGCATGAGCCGCTTCCGATTTCTCATAGACCAGATTCGATATCGCCGTTAACTCGCGGTCAAGGTCGGTCAATTCCTTGCGCTGCTCTTCCTGTTGAGCCGAAAGGGTGTCAATAGCGGCATCACATGCGACTCTGGCATCAAGCAGGGAATCTCTGCGGGTCAATATGGCTCGGCGTTCATTCTGGAGCGTATCGGAGGCGTTCTTGCCAAGGAAAATCTCCCAGCCCTTCAATTCCTCGGCCATTTTCTGATACCGTTCCGCCTTCTTCATTTGGCGATTGAGCGAATTCACCTGTACCGTGACCTCCGCCACGATATCTTTCAGGCGCAGCAAATCCTGTTCGGTCGCTTCCAGTTTGCGAATAGCGGCCTTTTTGCGATTTTTGTATTTGGAAATGCCGGCCGCCTCCTCAAAAAGAAAGCGGCGGTCGTCTGTCCGGTCGGAAAGGATGGCGTCAATCATGTCCTGCTGAATGACCGAATAAACATGCGCCCCGATGCCGGTATCCATCAGAAGGTCAGCAATGTCTTTCAGCCGGCAGGGAATTTTATTGAGGAGATATTCCGCCTCCCCGGAGCGAAACAGCCGTCGCGTTATCTGCACTTCGCTGTATTCGGTGGGCAGAATGCCTTTGCTGTTTTGTATCACCAATGTGACCTCGGCCATTCCGAGAGGCTTGATATCGCGCGTGCCGTTGAAAATTATCTCTTCCATTTTTGTGCCGCGCAACAGAGACACTTTTTGCTCTCCAAGAACCCAGCGGATGGAATCAAGAATATTGGTTTTGCCGCATCCGTTTGGTCCCACGACGCCGATTACTCCGCCGGTCAGTTTTATGACGGTTTTATCCGGAAATGATTTAAATCCCAGAAGTTCCAATCTCTTAAGGTACACGATTCCTCCGGAACGCTAATTGGCTGTTTCGTCAAATTTGGTTGATTTGTTTTCCCGCAGTTGGGCAATCATGTTAATAATAGATCTGTAAATATTCTTCTCATCACGAAGATACCCGCTTTTAATTTCCAAATTGTAGTAGGGGATTCCGAGATTGCCGCCGGCGCCGGCCCGGATCGCTCTCGGAAAGGCCAGTAAAATCGATTTGACAAAATGACTCGGCGAGAGATTCAAATCCAGAATAAGGTCAAAGCGATTCTGCTTCAAAAGATTTATATAGGCGGTCTTAGCCAGACCGCTCCAGGTCAATTGATCCGACGAGGGAGTCAATATCCGATACCCCTTACGGGGGAAAATTTCATAGACCGGGCTGCCCGGGGCGGCCAGCAGGTAGATTTCGGAATCCGAAAATATCCGGGCCAGTTCCGGCAGGAGCTGTTTGATCATTGTCAGTTCGCGCTGGCCAGGGGGAAGACAGATCATGACGTTTCGAGTATTCCGCATATCCTCCGGCAGAGAGATGGGAGAGGCCTGATAGGTGCGAAGGTGAAAGCGCAAACGAAAGCCCGCCACTATTTCTTTAACGCCTGCCACCGGTAGTATCCTCGGGGAGGAAGTAGAACCCCCTTTTGTTTTCGCGGTTGATTTCCAGCCCGCGGATCGGTTTCCCTTCTGGAGAAAGCGGTTTCATTAGAGTATCATCCAGTCTGAATTCAACGCCGGAGGGATTGCCGGCTGAGATAACAAATCTATTCATGGCCGTCAGATTCCGGACGGTTCCCGGCTGCAGGCTGCCGAAAGCAGCGGTGTCATCATCGGCCATAATCAGAAACCAGCAGGTTTTTTTCACGTTGACTTCCAACCTCATGGCAGAATTCTGCGCCGTGCTGGCCATGATGGAATCAGCAACATTGGCCTCTATCGGGGGTGCCACCGTATCCAGAACAACTTCGGCATTCACCTGCGGCTTGATTTCCTCGGCTCTTTCACTCTCTTTCGGGGTCTTGCCTTGGAGCATTATAAAGGCCGTGATACCGCCGCCAACCAATATGATCGCGATTAACCAGAGCCAGTTTCTGAATGACGCCTTCAGTTCGGAATTCCGGGTTTTCTTTTCCTCCCGAAGCCCAACCGTTTCGTGAACTGCACCGGGGATTCCGGAAACAGGTTCCGGTTCTTTTTCACTTTCAAAAAGCTCATGATCGTCGATACCCAATTCTCTTGCATATGACCGGGCAAAAAGATCATAGTACACAGAGGAATGAAATTCCTTCAAATCACCTTCTTCAATGGCGACAAGGTATCTCTCGGGGACCTTGGTTTCCTCGGCCAGCACGGTTATGCTTTTCCCCAATTCCATTCTTCGCTTTTTGAGTATCTCGCCGATCTCTTTATATTTATATGCCATAACAACTCATTTCCGTCATAAATTTCCCGGCCAGCCTTTCCAATAGGCTCATAGGCAAGCCGATCACATTATCAATATTTCCCTCTATCCTGTCAACTAAAAAACCGCCTTCTTCTTGAATACCGTACGCCCCGGCCTTATCGAGTGGTTCGCCAGTCTTGATATATGCTTTGATCTGAGCGGCTGAAACCGGATTGAAGTAGACATCGGTAAACTCAAATCCGCTTGCCATATACCCTCCGCGCTCAAGGAGCGCTATGGCCGAGCAGACCGTATGCCGATTGCCCGAAAGGGCTGAGAGCATCTCAAATGCTTCCGCCTCCGACTCGGGTTTCCCCAGCACAAGGTCATTGAGAATCACGATGGTATCACACCCCAGAATGACTTCATCGGTCTCAATTTCCCAGCATACCGCAAGGGCCTTCTTCTGAGCCAGAAGCGCTGCCAGCGCTGACGGATCCTGATGAGCATGGTTGTTCTCATCGATATCCGGAATCAGTTGCCTGAAATTGATTCCGGCCGCCCGTAAGAGACTTACCCGCCGGGGGGAACCGGAGGCAAGGACAAGACGATACCTGCTTAACAGTCTATCTAATTCTTTAAACTTCATGATCATCAAGCATTATTGTCACCGGCCCATGGTTAACCAGCTCCACCTGCATTTTGGCCCCAAAAAGGCCGCTTTCCACTCTGAGGCCGGATTTCCTGAATTCGGTTATCAGATTATTGTAGAATGATTCCGCCTCTTCGGGCGGCATGGAGTTGTCGAATCCGGGCCGGCGCCCCTTGCGGCAGTCGGCATAGAGAGTGAATTGAGAGACAACCAGGAGTTCTCCCCCCATATCCAGAAGGGAGAGATTCATTTTCCCGTCTTCATCTTCAAAAACCCTGAGGTTGAAACATTTTTCGGCCAGCTTTCTCAAGCTTTCCGCCTGATCATCCTTCCGGAAACCGCATAAGACCAGAAAACCCCGTTCGATTTTTCCGACGGTTTTTCCCTCAACCCTCACTTCAGCCCGGCTGACTCTTTGAACTAATAAACGCATAATTTAAGACAGGGCAAATATAAGTTAAAGCTTCTTTTAATCAAATGTTTATGATTGCAGACAAGGCAAAAAATTGTTATTATCAGGCACAAAAAACAATCTTCCTGAAAAAGGTGAAAGCGAAATGGAGTCCGCCGAATATTCAATCGGGGTTGACATCGGGTCGGTTTCAGTCAAGGTCGCTGTCCTGGATAATAAAGGGGCGATTGCCAAGACCGCCTATCGTCGGTTCCATGGCCGGCCTTACCAGACACTTAAGGACCTGCTTGATAGCGAGTTTGGTGATTGGATTCTTCAGCCGGTCAGGCTTGGTTTTTCCGGAATAGGCGGACGGACCGGGGTCAGTATTCTTGGGGGCAGTTTCTTTGGGGAAATTGCCGCTATTGCCGCCTCTAATGCTTATCTAGTGCCTCAGGTGCGTACAATAATCGAAATGGGGGGAGAGGATTCAAAATTTATTCAATTGGATCCCGAACGACAGGTAGTGGTCGATTTTAGCATGAATAATCTGTGCGCCGCAGGAACCGGTTCCTTCCTTGATCAGCAGGCGGGACGCCTGAAGATATCAATTGATGAGGAATTTGGGCAATTGGCCCTTAAATCCCAGAATCCCCCTCGTATTGCGGGAAGGTGCTCGGTTTTTGCCAAGTCCGACATGATCCACCTCCAGCAAATTGCCACCCCCGATTACGATATCGTGGCCGGGCTCTGCTTTGCAGTGGCCCGCAACTTCAAAAGCGCTATTGCCCGGGGGAAGAAATTTCTGTCTCCAGTCGCCTTTGAGGGCGGCGTAGCCTCCAATCCCGGAATGATTCGGGCTTTTGCCGAAATTCTCGAGATCGGCCGGGAGGAATTGATCATTCCGAAGTATCACAATGTCATGGGCGCTATTGGGGCCGCTCTTCTGGCGACCAAGGCCACAGGAGTCGCGCCTGTCAGCATTGATACTGAAAAGATATCCGGCTATCTCCAATTCCGAGGTGTGCCCCGCACCGGACGGGAAAGGCTGACTTTTGATTTTCCCGATTCCAAGTTCTATGCTGTGACGGCCAGGCAATACCGGGGGACGCTGGATCATCTGGATGTTTACCTTGGAATCGATGTCGGCTCTCTTTCCACCAACCTGGTGCTGATAGACCGGAACAAGAATGTTGTCGCTCGCCGCTATTTGATGACCGAAGGCCGCCCGATTGAAGCGGTAAGACGCGGTCTGGCGGAGATAGGCGCTGAAGTGGCTGGGAGAGTCAGAGTCATCGGGGTCGGCACGACCGGTTCGGGGCGTTATCTGACCGGGGATTTTGTTGGGGCCGATATTGTCAAGAATGAAATAACGGCCCAGGCCACGGCGGCCATAAATTTCGACCCGACGGTTGATACCATTTTTGAAATCGGGGGACAGGATTCCAAATATATTTCCCTCCACAATCAGACTGTCATTGATTTCGAGATGAACAAAGCCTGTGCCGCCGGAACCGGTTCTTTCCTTCAAGAGCAGGCCGAAAAGCTGGACATAAATATTGAGCGGGAATTCGGCGACCGTGCCCTTTCCGCCGAGTGCCCGGTCGGTTGCGGTGAGCGCTGCACCGTTTTCATGGAATCGGATTTGGTGAGCCACCAGCGGGCCGGCGCCGGGACAAATGATCTCATTGCCGGATTGGCCTATTCCATTGCCGCCAATTATCTGACCAAGGTGGTCGGCGATAGAAAGATCGGCGATAACATTTTATTCCAGGGAGGCGTAGCCTGGAATAAGGGAGTGGTGGCCGCCTTCGAGAAGCTCACCGGAAGGAAAGTCACGGTTCCGCCGCATCATGATGTCACCGGCGCCATCGGAGCCGCCATTCTGGCCATGGAATTCGATCGGGGAAACGGCTCCAAATTCAAAGGATTTGACCTCTCCAAAAAGAAATATACTCTGGATACTTTCACCTGCCAGGATTGCTCCAATATGTGTGAGATTAGGACGGTCAATGTTGAAGGGGAAAAGCCGCTGTATTACGGCAGTCGCTGCGAAAAATATGATGTCAACCGGGCCGAAAAAGGCTCCCTTCTTCCCGACTACTTTAATCTCCGTCAGCAGTTGCTGATGAAGAGATATATTAATGCTGAGAGGAAAGAGAGTAGCCGGGGGAGAGTTGGGATTCCCCGAATACTCCACTTCTTTGAGTACTATCCCTACTGGAAAGCCTTTTTCGAGACGCTTGGCTTTGAAGTGGTAAACAGCGACCTGTCTAATCATGCCATAGTCGATGCGGCTCTCGAGAAATTCGCCGCCGAGACCTGTTTCCCGGTCAAAATGGCTTTCGGCCACATGGACAATCTGATAAAGAAGAAAGTCGACTATATCTTTTTGCCCGGCATAATAAGTTTTACCGAGGACAACTATGATGATTATGGCAGCTATATCTGTCCCTATGTTCAATCGATAGGCAATACCGTTGCCTCCAAGTTTGACTTTGCCGCCGAAGGGATCAAATTTATCGGCCATCCCTTAAAATTGCAGCGCGATAATAGTAAAATGCTCATAGAATTAGCGCAATTAGTTAAAGTAATGGGTTTGCCTGAGAGTGAAGTCAAAAAAGCGCTGGCCAACGGCATATCGGCTTACGACCAATTCCGCAGAAACATGGAGGCGGAAGGCAAGAAAATACTCGAAAGTCTTGAACGTGACGAAAAATGCATCGTTATTGTCAGTCGACCATATAACGGCTTTGACCGGCATCTTTCTTTGGAAATACCGGACAAAATCCGCAAAATGGGATTGAAAACGATTCATATCGATTTTCTTCCCATGAAACTGGATACCGAAGAACTTTCGGAAATGTACTGGTTGTATGGCCGGAAAATCCTCTCCGCGGCCAACTTCATCCGCAAGCACTCTAATCTCTATGCGGTATATTTGAGCGCCTTCGGCTGCGGTCCCGATTCCTTCATAACTCATTTTTTCCGCCGCCAGATGTCCGGCAAACCTTATCTCCAGTTGGAACTGGATGAGCATTCGGCCGATGCCGGCGCCATTACGCGCGTGGAGGCATTCCTTGATTCATTGAGATTCTATAAATATGCGCCACCTCTTTACGAGTTCACTCCCGCCGACCGCAATTTTTCACCGGCCGATAAAACCATTTTCATTCCCAACATGTGTGATCATGCCTATCCAGTGCGAGCCGCTTTTGTGCGATGCGGCATTAAAGCCGAAGTTATGGAGGAACCGGATGAGGAAAGTCTCACTTATGGAAAAAGATTCACATCCGGCAAGGAATGTTTCCCCTGCGTGGTGACCACAGGAGATATGTTGCGAAAAATAAATTCACCCGATTTTGACCCGGAACGTTCGGTGTTCTTCATGCCGGGAGCCGATGGTCCCTGTCGTTTCGGATTGTACAGCCAGTTTCATCGCATCATATTGGATGAACTGGGATATCGAAATATACCGATATACTCCCCCAATTCCAGGACTTCCTACGCCGACTTTGGTTTGGAGAAAACACCATTTCGACGGCTGGGCTGGCGTGGAATTGTCTTTGTCGATTGCCTCATTAAAATTTTGCTTAAGACCAGACCGTATGAAATTGAAGAAGGTGCCGCCGAGAAAACATATCGGAAATATCTGAAAAAGATGGAAGAGACAGTTATCGAGGGCGGCGACTTAACAGCATTGGGCGACGAGGCCGCTCGGGAATTCAGTCGGATAAAACGGAATCCCGAAGGGAAACCGAGGATCGGGCTGGTCGGGGAAATATATCTTCGGAACAATCGCTTTTCAAATAATCATCTGATAGCCAAAGTGGAAGCGCTGGGGATTGAAGTCCAGTTGGCTACTTTTGCCGAATGGGTCAACTATACGACCTACACTTTCAAACTCGATTCCCTTTATAAGAAATCATGGAAGGGCATCCTGAAAGCCGTTCTTCAGACCTATCTGCAGAATAAGGATGAATATCATATCGAAAAGGCTTTTACGAGGCACTTCCCCATAGACCATGAATTGCCCATCAGCGAAGTCGTGCGGTTGGCCGCTCCGTATCTTCCGGTGGATGTCAGGGGAGAGGCAGTTCTTTCCATCGGCAAAGCGATCAATTTTGTGCATCATGGTGCCTCGGGTATCATCAACTGCATGCCGTTTAACTGCATGCCGGGTACAATAGTGACTTCTCTTTCGCGCCGCGTTGCCCACGATCTGGGGGAAGTCCCCTGGCTTAATATCAGTTATGAAGGTCTGCAGGATACCGGCGAGGAAACACGTTTGGAGGCCTTTGTCGATCAGGTCAGGAATATGCATGCCCGCCAAGAAGAGAGACTCGGAGAGAAGCGGAAATGACGCACTCTAGCGACCGCGACCTCGCATGGGAAGCATTGGTCGATGAAATACTGGAAGAAACCTGGAAGTTCTCGCCCATTTCGGCCACCTTTGCGGGAATACATCAATATGATGGCCAATTGGATCATGTCGATGAGATTTCGCGAAATGATTATCTGAGAAAGGAGAAAAACTGGCTATCACTGCTGGGGGAATTCAAGAAGGCGAACGAATTATCTGCAGAATGCAAACTTGACTTGGAAATGCTGGCCGCCAATATTCGAAAAGATATTGCCTCAGAGCGAATGTTCAACCGGCTTCGTAACGACCCCTCCTTTTATCCCAATAATGCCATTTTTGCCTGCCTGATATTTCTCATCCGCGATTTTCTATCCAGGGAAGAAAGATATCGCTTTCTTATTTCGCGTTTAAAGGAAATTCCGCGTTATCTGGCCGAAGGCAAGAGCAACCTGCGCATGAATGCGACGATTCCCGAGCTCTGGCGCGACATGGCTGTGGAAATGGCCCATTCGGGGCAGAGGTTTTTTACACAGTTAATGACCCGGACGGCCATGGAGTTACAGCCTCTCAAGAATGATATTTTGGCCGCCGCGACTCTGGCTTCAAAAGCATTTGACGATTATCTAAAGTTTCTCAACGAGGAATTATCCCGGAAAGCCTCGGGATCTTTTGCCTGTGGGGAGGAGTACTTTGGCCTTCTGCTTAAAGAGTATCATTTGCTCCCTTATAGTCCGAGAGAACTGGAGGCGATCGGAATTGAATATATCGATCTGACCCTGAAGCAGATGAAATCAATTGCCTCCGAGATTGCCCCCGGCCGGGATCTGTTTGAACTGCTTGAGGAGATAAAATCGGACACGCCGGCGGCATCGGAATTGCTTGAAGCCTATCGCCTCGAGATGAATCGAACAAGGGAATTTGTAATAAAGCAGGATTTTATTGATCTGCCCAGAAATGAAATGCTGGAAATAATGGAAACCCCTGTTTCGGAACGGGCAACTCTTCCATACGCCGCCTATATGGCGCCGGCTCCATTTGAAGAACCGCAGCGCGGCTTTTTCTGGGTTACGCCGATTGACAGCGGTACTTCACCGGAGAGGGCGAAAGAGCAGCTTTTGGGCCATAGCCGGGCGGCGATAGAGGTAAGGACCTTGCACGAGGGTTATCCGGGTCATCACCTTCAATTATGTTTGGCCAATCGTAATAAATCCAAAGTACGCCGGATTTATGGGACACCTGTTTTTGTTGAGGGATGGGCTCTGTATTGTGAAGATTTGATGAGACAGAAAGGGTATTATTCCGGTCGCAGGACCGAATTGATACAATTGAAAGACCAGCTCTGGCGCGCCTGTCGGGTGGTGATCGATGTCCGGCTGCATGCGGGCCGATTCAGTTTCTATGACGCGGTGGCAATGTTGATCGATATTGCTCATCTGGAGCGACCCAATGCCGAGGCGGAAGTGCGCCGCTATTCGCAAAGTCCCACCCAGCCGATGAGTTATCTGATAGGAAAAATCGAAATAGAGAAACTGGCGGCTGATTTTCGCCGGCAATCCCCACAGGTTTCTTTAAAAGAATTTCATAATCGTTTATTATCATATGGATCCATTCCCGTGTCCCTGGTTCGCCGGGGCATGATGGGAACAATTTGATTGACATATTGTTTAATTGAGTCGTAAATAACTTCAAATTTCTGGAGAAAGTAATGAGCAAGCCAGTTGCGATAACGGACAGCGTTTTTGATCAGGAAGTAATCAAATCGGATAAACCGGTACTGGTAGATTTCTGGGCTACCTGGTGCGGTCCCTGCAAGATGATTGCCCCTATTTTGGAAGAGGTAGCGACTGAATATGACGGTAAGCTGAAAGTAGTCAAAATTGATGTTGATGCCAATGCCAAGGTTGCTTCCCAATACGGTATTATGTCGATTCCAACCTTGCTCCTTTTCAAAAACGGCGAACTTGTCGATCAGGTTATTGGGGCAATCCCGAAAGCTCAACTTGTTAATCGCCTGGCCAAAGTCATCGGGTAAATATGTCCGAATATAATAATAGTGGGGAGGGATGGCAGAACCCCTCGCCCGATAAGCTGCGTGAGCTTTTAAAGAAGGCAAAAACTGTCGCCGTGGTCGGCTTATCCTCCAACCCGGAAAGAGCCAGCCATGGCGTGGCCCGCTACCTTCAGGAACATGGCTATCATATCATTCCCGTAAACCCGAAAGAGGCAGAAGTGCTCGGCGAGAAGGCCTATCACGACCTCAAATCGATACCGGTTCCGGTGGATATTGTCGATGTCTTTCGTAGCCCAGACGCGGCTTTGTCTATCACAGAAGAAGCGATTGCCATCGGCGCCGCCGCCGTCTGGTTGCAGGAGTCGGTTGTCTCCACCGACGCTTTCATGAGGGGTGAGGAAGCCGGGCTTATAATGGTAATGGATCGTTGCATTTATAAGGAGCATGTTCGTTTGATTCAACTATAGGATTTGCACCCATGGACATCTATGATATTGTCTCGATTTCAGTATTTCTCTTACTCTGGTTCCTGTTGACGGTTATTGTTTTTCCCAAATTAGGTATCCGGACATGAATGAGTTCCGCCTGCGATACCCAGTTGGGTAAAAAGAGCAAGAATAAAGAAGAAGATCCTGCTTCCTCCGAACCGGAACTACCTTAAAATTGTAAGATTCTTTATGAAGAGGTTGACTTTGCCCCTTCAAAACCTTAATTAAGAGGTATATTTCGAATGCCGATAGGTTGAATAATGAAGCGGTACGACAATTATGCGGGTGAGCCGAGCGGATTCCGAATTGGCCCCGGTTCCGTTAGCCCGGTTATCAAATATCTTCTGATTTTCACTGCCGGCTTTTTTGTCATTCAGAAACTGTCAACCTACCCTCTGGAATTGACTTTTGGCCTGACCCCGGCTCTTTTCCTGCGGGAGTTCCCGAAATATATTTTTCAGCCCCTAACTTATATCTTTTTGCATGCCGGGATCTTTCATATTCTCTTCAACCTGCTGACTCTCTGGATGTTTGGGACGGAAATTGAATACTCCTGGGGTTCAAAGTCCTTTCTCCGTTATTATCTCCTTTGCGGATTGGGCGGTGCCCTTTTTTCGCTGGCCTTCAACTATGGTCTTAATAATCCGATAATTGGTGCTTCCGGAGCGATTTATGGCGTTCTGGTAGCCTATTGGCTGATGTTCCCCGAGCGATATCTGTTGATATTCTTCATCTTTCCGATGCGCGTCCGCTGGGCTATTCCGCTGTTTGCGTTGCTGAACTTTGTCGCCTCCGGCCCCAATGTGGCTCATTTAGCACATCTGGGCGGGGCTGTTATGGGATTGGCCTATATTAAGCTTGATTGGCGACTTTTCAGCCTGGGACACCGGCTGAAGTCGTTGAGGCTCAAAAGAAAGACAAATAAACTGGAGAAAAACCGCCAAAAAGCCGAAGAAATAATGAGAAAGGTTGATGCTATACTGGATAAGATAAATGAGGTAGGCCTTGAGAACATTTCCCGGGAAGACCGGAAATTTCTTGAGGAAGCCAGCCATATTTTATCCAGAAACGACAACAGCACCAAGGTTGACAGATAAATGCCAAAAAAAATCCTCCTGGCTGAAAAATCAGACGCTATTAGAGCAATAGCCGAATCACTTCTCCATCAGAATGGCTATGATGTCATCAGCGCTTCATCAACTGAAAAGGCTAAAGAGCTTATTATCACCTCTCAGCCAAATATGCTGATTGTAGGGGCCGATCTCAAGGATCCCGCGGACAAGTATTTATATGATTCGATTGAGGAAAACCCGGCTACTTCATCCATACCGCTTCTTCTGATAGCCGACCCGGAGGGGCGATCTCTCCCGTATCCGGATGAGGTCATTCTGACCCGTCCCTTTGACCCCAGAGAGTTTATAGAAAAGGTCCGGCTCTTTGTCGGCGGTGGGATCGAGAAACCCGCGGTCGAGCAGATAACAACGGCTGACCCCTTTGCCATGGGAACGGTCGATGATGAGTTTCTGGATGCCGCTCTGGGAATAGACAATATTGATGTTGAATCATCTGAAGTTGTCGACAAGAAATGGGTAACCGGTAAGATCAAGATGCCCACTCCTTCCGAGAAAGGGAACGGTTTTGCTATTCATCATCCCGAATTTGATGAAACGGCCGGAAAGAGTGACAGCCAGAAAGTGGAATCGCTCATGATTCGAGAAGAGGGGAGTTCTACTTCGCCGCCTGAGACGGAAGCGAGTAAGCTTTCAGCTTCCTCCAAAATTGAGATCGCCTCTGACCAGTACGGCTTGATCGAGCCTGATAAAATTCACGAGATGGAAAGCAAGCATTCTCCGCATGATTATAACTGGTTTATCAAGGAAATGCAGAAAGAAGCAGCGGGTCTGCAATTGCCATCGGATACCGGCAGTCTTCATTTGTCGGTCAATCATGAGTTCATTGAGCCGATAAATCCTCCGGCGCCTGCCAAGGCATTGTCGGAAACGCCTGGAAACGCTCCTGAAACCCCCGAAATTATCGCCGGTGGCGTGGATGAATTCATCGCGGAATTTAAAAAGGAAATGGAGAAAATCGATTCCACTTCCGAATCTGCTCCGTTGCAAGCTGCGGTTTCGGCAGAGACGCCGACACCAGCCAAGAAATCCCATTCGGAGTCCATGGCGGCCGCTGATGATGACGAATTACGACATTTCAGCAATTACATGGTGGAGCTTCTGGCGGAAAAGCTGGCCAAACAAATAATCGATAAGATCAATGCCGAAGAGATATATCGCATGGTCAAGGACGAATTGGCGACCATGTTGGCAGATAAAAAATAGCTCCATTTCTTCCCAGCTTTCCCTTATATTAGCGCGTTAAATAATAGCATTAAGGATTGATATGTTTGAAACATCGGCATCGGTAAGCTATCTCGGCGCTTTATTGGCGGGGGGGCTCTCATTTGTTTCTCCCTGCGTGCTTCCTCTTATCCCGGGATACATCTCCTTTATATCGGGTGTTTCTCTTGAGGAATTGACCGATAAAGAAAAAGCTTCACGTCATCTTTATCGGGTGGCAATAAACACAATTTTCTTCGTTCTCGGCTTTTCTTTGATTTTTATTTCTATGGGCGCCTCGGCATCGTTTATCGGCAAATGGCTTTTCCAGAATATCGGCATTTTCAACAAAGTCGCCGGCGTCGTAATTTTTCTCCTCGGTCTGCATGTCTCCGGTCTGGTTAGAATTAAAGCGCTTAATTATGAAAAGAGAATACATACCGGCCAGAGGAAGTTCGGCGTTGCCGGTTCGGTGCTCATCGGTATGGCATTTGCCTTCGGCTGGACTCCCTGCATTGGTCCTATTCTCGGTTCCATCCTGACTCTGGCGGCCAATCAGGGCACGGTGGGGCAGGGGATAATCCTGCTGACTTTCTATTCGGCCGGACTGGGCATTCCGTTTATCTTGACCGCTTTACTCTTCAATTTCCTGATTGGATTTTTCGGCTTCATTAAGCGGCACTTCCGCGCCATCGAAATTATCTCCGGCGGACTGCTGATGCTTATAGGCATACTGATTTTCTTCAATATCCTTCAATACCTGGCCAATTATCTTCTCGAGTTGTTTCCCTCGCTCAATATCGGATAACCCAAAGCAAATGCGAAAAAAGCCCGCCGACTCTTGACTCGCCCGACGGGCTTTTTTATATTGGGCAGAATTGAACTATAAAGAAAAGACTGACCATATCGTATGACCGGTTCAAGAAAGAATGACGCCGTTTTGGCGATCTGCATTCAGGAGGTAACCGAGGACGGTTCCGAATTGAATATCGGCGATAACTTCAGCGCCGAGGATATCAGGTTCCTGCACCAGGCATTCATTGCCGATACGCTGGTGAATATTCTGGATATAAAGGGAGTCGATTTCACTCTCTTTTATGCCGATTTTCCGGATACGAGGAAATCGGTCAATACCATTCTGAATTATTTATCAAAGAAGTTGAAAGGAAAGAAGGCGGAAATTCTGGCGGACGGGCTGAAGATTACTCCGCTTTCGACAGAAAGATGGGGTATGAAAATGGAGGCCGCCTTCAAACAATGTTTCGATGAAGGTTACAAGCATGTCTTGCTTATTGGCAGTCGCACCCCCACGCTGAAAGAAGACTTGCTGAAGCTGGCCCTGAAACTCCTCAAGAAGTCGGATGCCGTCTTCGGGCCGACCGTGGAGGGAAGATATTACCTGATCGGCATGTCGGAGCAGTATAATGTGGAATTGGCTTCCTTCGATTGGTGCTCTCCCAATATCTACGCCGAAGTGGCAAACACTTTTCGTCAGAAAAACCTCTCCTGGTCGGAATTGGAGATCTGGTATGCCGTGGAGCATCCCGAAGACCTTGAATATCTGGTTCGCGATATCAATCAGTTTCGACTGGAGGAGGATGAAATCTCGGCCAAGGAAACCGAGCTTGTCTTGGAAAGAATCCTTAACCGATAGAAAAATCTATGGAAAGAAAACTGCACCGACTCTCATGGAAGAATATCAAGGGGCTAGTTCCCGATAAGACCGACACTCTGATTTTTCCGGTCGGAACGGTGGAAGCGCATGGGACCTCAGCTCTGGGAACCGATAACTTTATCCCGGAATCGATAGCCGAATATCTGGCGGATAAGATCAATGCTCTTATTGCCCCCACGGTCAATTATGGCATCACCCGCTCGCTCTATGGTTACCCCGGCTCGGTGACTGTGGGCGAGACCAGTTTCAGAAATTACATTGATGATATTCTCGTTTCTTTTTCTCATATCGGCTTCCGTAAGATAATTCTGCTCAACGGCCATGGCGGCAACAACGCGGCCCTCAAGGAAACGGCTCAGCTGCTCTTTTATAATCATAAAGTGAAAATCGCCGTGGTTCACTGGTGGGTGCTCTGCGCCGAAATGGTTAAGGAATTCTATGGCGAGGCGGGTGGTCATGCCGCCCTCGATGAGACAGCACTGGTGCAGGCAATTGATCCCGCTCTGGTTGACAGGAGCCTCTATAATTCCAGCCTCGCTTATTATGTTCAACCCGGAGCCGATATTTACCCGATTCCAGGTTCCATTCTGCTCTATACCGAAAACCAGGGATATCCCGATTTTGACCTGGATAGGGCCAAGAGATTTCAGACGGAAGTCTTCAAGAAAATCGAGGAATTTATCCGGGTGGTATTAAAGCAGTGGGAAGCGATATAAAAAAGAGGCGGTCGCCTGACCGCCTCTTTTCATTTTGCGACAATCTCTAAAATCTGTAAGCTGCGGTCAAAAATAATCTATTATAAGTTATATCTTCGTCAACGACGAGGTAGTGATATCGGCCGGCCTCATTATTATATACAGTCGAGTAGAGAAAATCGGAATTGCGGCCGTAGGAGCCGTGCATATAGGCCAGATCGATGGTCATCACCTGATCGATAAGCAGACCCAATCCAAAGGTGTAACCAAAGCGACTCTTGTTCTGAAATTCCTCTTTAAAGGGAAGCGGGTCGGTAAAATACCCGCCGCGAAGCGATAAGCCCAGCGCAGGAAAAACATACTCGCAGCCCGCACGAAACCTGAGCGCGTCACGATAATAACTCTTTATCTTGCTGTTTTCCTTTTCCATCTCGACATTACCACCATAGGACAGCTGGCTCCAATCGGTGTAATCAATATCCATTTCAAGAGTGGCGTCCTTAAAACGCGACATCAATCCGGCGGAAAATACAAACGGCTTCTTAACATCATACTCAACATAATTGGCCGTCTCTTCGGAGACGTAGCCGGTATCTTCAAGGGTGAATGAGCTGTTGGAATTTTCATCCACGCTCAGGACAGCCGGTGTCTCCATAGCCAGACCCAGGCCGAAATATGGTGACATTTGCACTGCCAGACCCACCTTGCCTCCAATTCCGAGATAGGAATCCTCGATGTACTGCTGACTGTGGTAGGTCAAAGCCTGAAGCGAATCCAGATTGTACTCCCAATTATATTCATGTTTGCCGGTGTAAAGGTAAACGGTCGCACCGCATGAAATTTTGGGAGAGAGATCCATGCCCGCTCCAAAACCCCACTGGTACAGCCCGCCCGACTGGAACTCCTTGGCCGAGGCGGTTATCGACCCGGCGGCGGAAGTATCGCGGTGATACAGGCTGAAGATTCGGTCAAAGTCGGCGGTTCTGACCACCCCGATTCCGAGAACGAGCGAGCCGCGATAGGTCGGATAGGGAATGGAAATTATCGCCGAGTTAAGGCGAGTGTTGGTTTTGGAATCATCCACGCTTCCCGAAAGCGGTACGAAAGACTCAAACCGGCCGCTAAAAACATCGACTTCAGGAATGACACTGTTGAAATTGACGATCTTGCGAATAGGGCGCAATGATGCTTCATCACGGTACTTTTGATGAGACATCCCCAGCAGGAATTCAATCCGCGGAATCCGGGCCAGGTTGGCCGGATTATAGAAAAGAGCCGTGCCGTCATTGGTCATCAGTCCGGCACCCCCCATGGCCATCTGTCGAGCGCCATAGCCAAAGAAATTGCCGGCCGTGATCTCCTCAACACTTTCAATATATTGACACCACGCCGTCGAAATGGCTGTCAGAGAAAGCACCAGAACAACAGGGAGAATAAATCGCTTCATCATCTTCCTTCCTTTCCGTCTCGCCGCTCAGCTTTCTTGCTCTCCTTTTTCTCTTCTTTCTTCTGTTCGGCCTTTTTCTTATCATCGGTGGCGCTCTCGGGTGGGTTCGCCTTGCCGCCTACTGTCGCCGGCTGAGAACCGCCGGGTTGCTGCGGAGAAATAGATGGAACTCCGGGGGACGGCAGTTCCGTGCTGTAGGGCGGGCGAAGAGAATTGCGCCGCACCGCCTTTTCACCTTCATTTGGCCGAGGGCTGTTATCATTGCGGCTCTGCTCGATGTCATCATTATCATACCAATAATTATCCCACCACCAAGGGTAAGCATAATAATGACCCCAGCGCGGCGCCGACCACCAGTAGTCCGGATAGTCGCCGTAGAAATAGCCGTAGGGATATTCTTGATAGTCCGCATGGCAGCGGACACAATCATGCTGATAATCGGTCGACGTATAATTTTCCTGCACTTCCGGATGTTTAAGAATCGTATAACAGCCGGCCAGAGTAAGAATGGCTATACACAAAGGTATCAGGAGGGTAAAAAACTTTCTCATGGGTCTCAAGACCTCCAATCATAATATCTCTAAAAGAATTCTATATAAGTAAAACGTAATCCTCGTCCGAAGGAATTGACTCCCCGGCGGTTATTAAGAAGATTCTCAAACACCGCCTCCAATTCCAGATTCTCCGAAAAGAGCCATTTTATCCCCATATTCAAATACCCCCGCCCCTTGCCGGAGAGCTCATTGGAACCGTCATCGTTCAACGCGGCATCATATTCGAATAGAAAAGCCACATTGTAATTGAACTGGGTGTCAAAACCAAAGAAGAAACTCGGGCTATTATCCTTATCGACTTCATGCTCCATTGAGTAATTGATTCCGAAATGGCCGCCGACCGAGGAATTATAGAACGCAAATGAACGGCTGATAACGCCGTAAAATCCTTTTGATTTATAGGTGTACCGCTTCCATTCACTGCTGTACGAACCGTAACCCTGAGAACAGAATCCGAGCGACAGCGCCGGCATGTAAAATCCCTCATCGATAAGACGCAATTTGATATTGAACTCGATCCGGGGATTCCAGTTCGGTTCACTTTCCGCAATTATTCCCTCGGCCCCATACGACAGCCCGACCATGAAACGGTTGGAAAGTCCGATAGAAGTGCTCCCCATAATTCCTCCATTCGGATAAACCCGGAGGACGACATCAAAGCAGCCGCGGGGAAGAGTTCCCGCGGTAGGGGCGTTGATTAGATTCCGCGGCGGGATATCGAAGACCGATCGCGCTACCTCCTTCTGCTGGGCATATAACGGGCCCATTAATAAAAACATCAAGCCGGCCCAAAAGGCGACTCTTATAAGTCGATGCATTTTACCCTCCAAGATAAAATTGCTGTCTCTTTTCATACCGGCGATAATATCCTTTTGCCTGCGGCTAATCAATATAAAACTGTTTATACATCACTCAGGTAAAATCAATGCAATTTTCATTCCAAAACTGACTGAGAAGTAAATTCGGATGAAAGCTAACAGTTTAGCAGTAAACGGCCGGAATTGGACGCACAATTTTTGTTCCGCTTATCCCGATTATGCACTTAATCTATTCCGACCATCTCTCACTGCAGGTAATTTCCTCAAGTTTCTTTCTTTCCTTGGGGCCGGGTGTTTCTGCCGGATAGCCGATCGTCAGAAAACCGACCAGCGGATACTTGTCCGGAATCCCGAGATATTTCTTTGCCTCTTCCATATAGAACGACCCGATCCAGCAGGTTCCAAGCCCTTCGCTGACTGCGGTCAGGGTCATCTGAGCGAAAGCGGTGGAGATATCGATTTGTGAGGCCGATTGCCCCGAACCCATCCGGTAGTCCGGATTTGTCGCTACTCCCGCGATAACAACCGAGGCCCCGGCAATCCACATTCGTTCCTTGCAGATTCTGGCTACCTCTTTTTTATGCTCTTCATCTTTGATGATTATAAATTTCCATGGTTGGAGATTGCTGGCCGAGGGGGCCAGCCGGGCCGATTCCAGAATCCGAAGAAAAATATCTTCGGGAATCTCTTTGTGCTGATATGCCCTGATAGAGCGGCGTTTGAGGATGACGTCAAAAAATTCCATTCTATCCTCCCGTGAAAATCAGATTCTTAAGAAGCTCTTGAAGCCTCGTAGTTACCGTTCCGACCTGAAACCGAAATATCTTATCACTCTTTACAGTCGTCACCGGCAATATCAATTTCAATGATGAAGTGATGAATATCTCATCCGCTTTGAGGAAATCTTCCAGCCTGATATTTTTCTCATATACCGGCATGCCGTTTTTCCTCGCCAGTGCCAATATATGCCTCCGGGTCATACCTTCCAGACAACCCGCGTTCAGCGGCGGCGTATAGAGTTTTCCCTTCTTAACCCAAAAGATATTGGCCGAGGTGGCCTCGGCGACAAAGCCGGCGCGGTTCACCAGTATGGCGTCATCATACTTCGATTTATAAGCGCGCTTGCGCGAAGTCATCTCAATTACAAATGAGAGCGTCTTGACATTTCTGAAGGGGGAGTTCTCAATAATGCGAAAAGGGGAGACTGTCAGGCGATAAGTTCGTTCGGGAAGCGCATATTCGGTGACGATAATGATCACTTTCGGTTTGGTCGCCTTACCCGCCCAAAAGGCCGTCTCACCCGCTGTGACCGTGAGCCGAATCTTTTTTATCGGCGCGGGATTTTTCTTTGCCGCGCTGATTATCCATCTTTTGAGCGTGGGCAGCGAAACCGGCAGCCTCAAACCGATTAATCGCGCTCCTTTTTCCAGGCGCTTCAGGTGACCATCCAGGAAAACCACTCGCTTGGCGATTGCCAGCAAGGTTTCGAAAAGACCGTCGGCATAGAAGAGGGAATTATCAAAGACCGAAATTTTGGCCCGATTCCCGGCCACTTCCCTGCCGTCTATGAAGCAGTTTATTCTCATAAATTACGGCCAATATACTAAAAGAATCTGAATATTCAATAACCGCACCCAAGTTTTGTTGACATGACAGGGGAGTCGTATATATTGGGCAGTTTATGAATGATTTATGGAAACTGGCGCTAATCTTTCTGGCGATTGTTTTCGCCATACGCAAAAAAGTATTTGTCGGCTATACCCTCTTTGGCGCCGGGTTGGCGCTGGCAATTCTCTATCTCCTCCCGGTCGGCGATGTGCTGGAAACTTACAAGGATGCTCTCTTTTCGGAGCGGTTTCTGTCTCTATATGGGATCATCATCTTGATTACCTTTCTGGGCAGACTTCTTAAGGAAATCGGGTATATGGATCGTCTCGTTGATGCCAGCCGAAGATTGATTGGCGGCGCCCGAACTGCCGCGGCTGTTTTGCCGGCTCTGGTGGGGCTGATGCCGATGCCGGGTGGAGCCCTGCTATCGGCCCCGCTCGTCGCCGAGGTTCTGCCCAAAGGGAAATATTCGCCGGAATTCTTGACGACCGTGAATTATTGGTCCCGTCACGTGGTTGAATTTTTTTGGCCCGTCTATCCCGGGCTGATCATGACCGCCGCCATAACCTCGCTTTCGGTAGGCAAAGTGTCCCTGTTGCAGATTCCCTTAACCCTGATTATGATTCCCATCGGGATCTTCTTTTTTATCCGTAAGATTAAAGAGAAAGGTGATGGGCGAGGCCTTATCTTATTGCCCGGAATAAAGATACTAAGTGCCGTTTGGCCCATAATTCTGGCCATTGCCATTTCCGTAATCTTTTCTGTCAAACTTCTATGGGCCGTCCTGATCTCTCTGGGGATACTGCTGGTTCTGGAAAGACCGTCATTTCGTAAGCTGATGCCGGTGGCCAAAGAGGCTTTCTCACCGCGATTATTCACCCTTGTATTTGGGATAATCGCTTTCCAACAGATGCTGGAAGTAACCGGCGCCATCAGCTCAATTCCCAGATTGACAACCGAATATGGGTTCCCCCCGGCAATAATTATTTTTGCGTTGACCTTCACCGTCGGCCTTCTGACCGGCATGGTGAATGCCTTTGTGGGACTATCTTACCCTCTACTGGCCGGATATCTTTATAAGCCCGATATTAATATGGGCAATATCTTCTTGAGCTTCCTATCCGGCTATATGGGGATGATTTTGTCCCCCACACACTTCTGCCTGGTTTTAACCAATGAATATTTCCGTTCAAATCTTGGCAAAATCTATAAAATGTTATTTATCCCTCTTTCCATTCTATTTTTGGCCGGACTCGTATTATATTTTACTGGTTATCCGTGGAGCCTGTTTTAAAAGACTTTGAATCCACTGGCATTTACGGCCTTAGCCCGGATGCCGATAAAGAAAGCAGGGAACTTTGGTTATGTTCCCGTGTATCAATAGTAAATAATGAAAGTGATCGGGTGACTCGTGGAAAAAGAGTTAGAAAAGCAATCTGATTACCGACTCATGGAGAGGATAAAAAATGGCGATATGGTCGCCTTTAATCAGATTGTTGAAAAGTACAGGAATCGCCTTATGAGTGTGATTTTCCGCATGATTCAGAGCTCGGAGGAGGCGGAAGATATCGTTCAGGAGACTTTTTTGAGAGTCTATCAACATCGTAATTCCTTTGATTTTCGCCACTGTTTTTCTACCTGGCTTTATACCATTGCCCTGAATCTGGCTCGCAACGAACTGCGGAAGAGGAAGCGATTCAAGTTCTTCGACATTTTCGACATGCAGGGTAAGGAAACTGAAATCGCGGTGGAAATGAAGTTGCCTTCCAATTTACCGCAAGCTCTGGAGAGGGCCATGGAGAATCTGCCGGAAAAATACAAGACAGCCTTTTTGCTTCGTGATGTCCAGGAACTTCCTTACGAGGAAGTGGCCCAGATTATGAATATACCTCTGGGGACGGTGAAATCGCGCGTTAACCGTGCCCGAGCCATTTTAAGAGAGAAATTGAAACCAAGAATGGAGGAATATAATGCGTTGTCAAAGGGCACGCTATTACCTGTCAGCCTATTGTAGAGACGAGCTGCCGGGGGGAAAGCGTAAGGCAATTGCAGCGCATCTTCAAATTTGCCCGGAGTGTCGTCGTGAAGAGGCGGTCCAGGTTGAGATGGCCGGGGCTGCAAAAGGTTTGCCGCGTTGTGACGTCTCGGCGGACTTCAATACCAGACTTCTGAATCGTATAGCCGCTGAGAGATTTCACGAAACTCGGACCAGGGCTTTCTTTCCTAAACGTGTACCGCTGGTCAATTGGGGTCGGGCGGTGCCGATTATGGCTACGGCCTGCTTTGTGCTGGCTTTCGTTTTTGCGGGCGGAGTGAAGAATCTATTCATTCATACTAACGAATCGGCCATGACGGCTCAGGTGGAACAAAGCCAGGACAATGGAATGGATAACAGCTACATGACCGTTCAGCCTCAGGCCAATCGGACTTTCGCCCAGCACACCAATTCCGGTTGGACTTTCCAGAAACAGGTGGCCCGGGCCAATCGGATTCGCGGATTAATGAATAGCCTCGCCAGTGAAGGTGCTTTTAATACCTATGCGCCTCCGGTTACCGGAAATCCTCATATGCTTCTCGGTCCCGGAATCTTTATTGAGATACCTTTGAGCGGTCAACCGATCATTCGTCCCGAATCGGCTCCGCAGACAAGGACGGCCAATCAAACTTATTGATAATTGCTTATATCAACTACAGATGCCGCTGGAAGCTTCACGTTGACATTTTTCCGGCGGTATTTTTTTATCATGTCGGCGCCGCAACCCCCGCGGATGGGCAAGAGATTAGGGTTGCCAATATTGAAGTAAAGCAATTATAATGGAGATTATGGTTAAACCTGAAGAAATAGCCGATTATCTTGATTCGCTAAAACTCTCTGGCCGTACCCGCCGCGTGCGACTGCTGGCCATTTTATCGTCCGCCTTAGCGCTCTGTCGCCCCCGCTTGACCCGGGCGATTCTGACTTATTTGAGAAAACGCAGAATGGAGAAAACGGCGATATATGAGACCATCCTTCAGAGTTACCTTTTTCTTGGATTCCCCCGGGCGATTGAGGGAATAATCATTTTTGAAGAAGTATTCTTCGAGATAGGACGTCCCTCTGGCATCAGGAAGCAAGTCGATCGAAATATCCGAAAATGGCGATCTGACGGCGACGCCCTCTGCCGCATCGTATATGGGAAAAACTATGATGCTCTGCGGCGGCGTTTCACTCAAGTTGCCCCGGAGTTTTTTGAATGGATGGTCATGGAAGGTTATGGTAAAGTTCTCAGCCGTCCGGGCATGAGCCGGATCGAAAGAGAACTGGCCGAGGTGGCCGCCCTGATTGTTGACCGGCGGGAAAGACAATTGATATCGCATGTCTTTGGAAGTCTCAATGTCGGTGCGTCGATATCTCTGGTAAGAAAGGTCAATGACGATGTTGCGCCCCTCACCGGACAGAATCGCCGGAAAATGGCCGATAGAATAATCTCCAGAATTGAGAGCAAGTATGCGGCTGAGATATAAAATCCCTCTTATCCTTCTCAGCACCGCACTGGTCCTGCTGGTGGGAGTGTACCTGGCCTTTTTCCAGTTCGGACTTCTGGAATATATGGTAAATCGAAAACTACAAAATATGATCGGCCAAAATCTCCCGGTGAAAGTGCAGATAGGAAGAATCAGCGGCGATTATTACTCCAGGCTGGTTCTGCTGAATCTTGATGTTTCCTATGATGACGGCAGCAATGATTATACAATGGCTTATATTCCCCGTCTCACAATCGAATATTCTCTATCGAATCTCTGGCGCGGCGATCTGATTTTCCAGAGCATCGAAATGGATTCAGCCGCATTCAAGCTGGTGAAGACAGCCGACAAGAAATGGCTTATTCCCCGACCGCCGGGGGAATCGGTTCAAAAAGGCGGCACATTAAATTTCGAAATCAAGGAACTGAGGCTTAGAAATCTCAGCCTGAATCTGCTCATGCCCGGCGATACCCTCCGCTTCAGCGACTGTTCCCTGAAAGGGGCCGTTCAATCCTCGGAAAATACCTATTCGGCCAATATCGACAGTCTTAATTACAGCTCCTCCGACCGCCGATTCGGTCTCAAATCCGCCTCGGGGAAAATCACGCTGACGGGCGACAATTTAATGCTGCAGGATTTTCAGGTTGTTACTGATTCTTCGGAATTGAAAGCGAGCGGACAGGCAATCTTATCTCCGAGTCTCCAGTGGCAGGCGGTTATTGAAGCTCCTGCTCTGAATCTGGCTGAGGCCTTTTCCTTCCTAAAAATCAAACTCAGAGGAAAGATATCTGTCCTGGGAGACATTAAATACCGGGATGATGTCATTTCCGGAAAGGTGACCCTGACCGGCACTTTTGAAGAACACTACTTTGATTCCCTTAACACCGATTTTAGGTTTCATAACAACCGGCTTGAATTTGACACCCTTGATGGGACAATTCTTGGTGGATGCGGGTTGCAGGGCAAAGGAGGAATCGATTTCTCCAAACAGCCGGAGGAATATCATCTGCGAGGCGAAGTGCGCGGCTTTAATCTTGAGGGACTGGTTCGAGATTCCTATAAATCGAATCTTAACGGCAGAATTGATTTGAGCGGGCAGGGGTTCAGCAGCGAGAGCCTGTCGCTTGATATAATTGCCGATCTTGATGAATCATGGTTTGACCGTTATCATCCTTATCAGGCAACAGGAATCATGAATATCACGACCAGAGGCATTCAGCTTCAGGATGAATTTGTCGTCTCCTACCATGAGAACACTTTTTTTGTTGCCGGTAATCTCGAATATAGCGGCGATATCAATGTCACCGGTACCGCCCGTTTTGAAAACCTCTCGGCCTTCAACGGGCAGACATTCATGGAACGCATGGGGGGGAGAGCTGATGCCGTCTTTGAAATCACCGGCGCACTAAAAAACCCCAGCATTGCGGGGCAGCTTCGTTCTGATTCTCTCTGGTTGTATGATGTTTATTCGCGGAAAGCCAATATTGATTTTGATGTGAAGCATTTTCTTTATGACCGGAATGGCACGGTTCTAGTTCATCTCGATAGCGGAGCGGCATACAAATTCCCCTTCGACTCTCTTCATTTGAACATGGACGTTGATTCGCAGTTTGTTTTCATAAAGAGCGCCGATATTCGCAACAGATTTTCTGGGCTGGGGGGAAAGGGAATACTCGACTATCTTTCCTATCCGCAGAAACTCGATTTTAATAAAGTTGCCGTTGACATGATGGGCCTGACGCTTCACAATGACAGTTCGGTTGTATTCAGCATCGATTCTTCGGGTTATGATATTCTGCGGTGCCGTCTGCTTCGTCCGATCGGGTACATTCGGGGCGCCGGCAGAATAAATTATGATGAATCAATGGACTTCAATATTGATCTGGAGAAAATAGACATTGTTCCTTTAATTAAGCTGGTAGCGGATACTTTCCAATTCAGCGGCGCCTTATCAGGGAAATCCCACATAGGGGGAACTTTCGCTTCGCCCCTGATGAGCTTTCAGGGCCGAATCGATTCCCTCATCTATGAAAAGTTGCTGCTCGGTGACCTCCTTGCAGATTTCGATTACTCCGAAAAAAACATTTTAATTGACTCGGTGACCCTTGATAGTCATACCGGGTATTATGTTGCCCGCGGGACTTTCCCGATTGATTTATCATTCCAGGAAGTGGCCGATCGTTTCCCCGATGCTGAGCAGAATATCGCCATTACCGCCCGCGATACCCGGCTTGATGCTGTCACCCTGTTTCTTGAGGAAGTGGAAAGCTTTAAGGGAGATCTCAAAGCTGATTTCAAGTTGACCGGCACACCGCGTAAGCCGAAAGTGGATGGACGCATCAGCCTGGAAAATGGAATTCTGAAACCTTATGAACTGGCCCTTCCGCTGGAGAGGCTTCGTGTCGCCATGCGGATGGTTAACCAGACCGTCTATCTGGAAGAAATTGCTGCCGAGTGTTCCGATAAAGAGCGCAATAACGGAAAGGTCAGCGGTGGCGGGCAAATCGTAATCAATTCAATCGACCAGTTCAAGTATGGACTCAAAATAAAAGTGGAGGATTTTCCTGCAAGGTATGAACTGGGGGATGTTTCGGCGGTAGTTGATGCCGACTTGAGTGTTGAAGGGATTACGCCGCCAACTGTCAGGGGAGACGTGACCATTCGTTCCGCGTTATATCGGGAGAACTTTGCCAAAGAAACCGACGGCTGGACCATCTTGACCTCATTGCAGGGGGATAAGACCTGGGATCTTAATCTTAATGCGGATATCGCCTCCAACCTGTGGATAAAGAATGATGATATTGACGCCGAGTTTTCCGGCAAACTGAATTTCATTCGGGAAAAGGGCAACTATCGATATATCGGCACCTTGGAAATTCTGAGGGGCAAGGGTTTTATGGCTGACCGGGTGTTTCGTATCGAGCCCGGGGGGACTATTAACTACGAGGATATTGAATACCCCAATCCGCGGCTGGATATTTATGCCTCCACGAAAATTCGGGGAGCCGCAACCAGTCAATCCGGTGCGACCACCGAAGCACCGACTTATGATTTACGGGTCCATATCACCGGCACGCTGGAGGAGCCGATAATCAGCGCCGCCGAAGGAAGCGGGGGCGGCCCGCAGTTTACCAACGAGGAAATTATTCCATTGATATTTACCGACTACTATCAGGCGGGCAGCAATAAGCTGAAGGCCGGGACAGATAGATTGACCACCGGCATTTCCGGCTTTTTAAGCGGTCAGATGGCTCAAATCGGCTCGCGCACACTGGGTGTTGAGACTTTCGAAATTGATCCGGTATATGGCGACAAATTCAATCCGCTGGGGACAAGATTGACAGTTGGCTTCTATACGCACCCCAATCTCTATATCTATGGGCGATCGTCCATTTCAGGTGTGGCCGGACAGGAGGTCGGCTTTGAATATCGGCTGAAGCGGTTCCTTCTGGTGGAGGGGCGTCGGGATCAGGAAAATCTGTACCACCTGTTGCTGAATTTCTATTGGGATTATTGAGTTGGGTGATATGTGAGAAAAAGTCTGCTTTTGATATTCGTTTTCCTGCTCGCATCCGCGGCTTTTGCTCAGTTTACCGATGATGCCGCCCTGAACCGCTGGCTCAAGAAGAAACCGGTTATCTCGGCCATTGAGGTTGAAGGCAACAATTACTTCCCTGATTCAAAAATCAAAAGCGTCATGTTCTCGCGAAAGGGGAATATCCTTCGGACGATAAAGTCGGACCGCCGCCGCAGGGTACAACGAGAAACAATCATCCATGATACGTCCGAAGTGAAATATATTTATCTATCCTCGGGATTTCTGGGGATCAGGATCAAAGAGACGTTCGAGCCGATTCCGCCCGATTCCGGTGCCCTGGTGAAAATAACAATAGATGAAGGACGCCGCTTTTATTACGGCAAGATTACCTTGAGTGGTCCTTATGATGTCAGCTTTAAGCGCGAACTGTTCGGTATAACCTCACGATTCAAGGCGAATCAACCGGCCGACCCCTTCAAACTGAAACAGGCGCTCTACGACTGCAAATCCGTTCTGGCCAACAACGGATATCCGTATGCCGCGGCCGACTGCCGCATTGACACTACTCTCGGGGATTCTACAGCGGCCGTGGAATTCATAGTCAGTTCCGATTCACTGGTTCACTTCGGTCGGGTGCACCTGATCGGGGTAGGCGAATACGATTCGTCATTGGTCCGGCGCGGATTAACCATCAAGAGCGGCGAGATATATCGCCGTCGTGATATTATTGAGTCTCAAAAACGATTACTCATTACCGGAAATTACCTAACACTACAGCTTTATGCGGCCGAAAAAGATACTGCCAATGTGGCCCGGCGACTCCACCCTGATTTCATTCTCAACCTGAAAGAAAAGAAGGCTCAATATGTTTCGATTCAGACCGGCGCCGGGCAAAATCCTTATAAGGATCTGATCTGGGATTTCTCGCTGGCATGGGGCAAAAGAAATTTCCTGCGTTCCCGCCGTCTGGAAATATCGACAAGCTCATCTTTTGTTGTCTTTACTGAATGGCGTGTTCTTAATCACAGCTATCGTCTGCAGGTCACCGAACCATGGTTCCTGGGATTGCGCATGCCGATGACATTAACTGGCCGGATAGAGCCCGGTGTTCGATCGGCGGTCCAGCCGTATCGCATCCAGACCTGGTCAGTTTCGTTGGAGACAAACTGGGAGCCGCAATATCGATTCAAGATCTACACCGGGCTCGAGTATAAATCGGTAAACATCTATGGCCTGAGCCTGGCCGACCAAATCAAGCTACGGCAGGAAAGAGGGATTACTGTGCGACGCAAGTTATATATTAATATCAGCCGTGATGCGCGTGACCATCCTTTTGTGCCTGCCGCCGGCTCTCTGACCGGATTCCGGCTCGAATATGCAGGCGGCTTCCTGGGGGGCGATGAATCGTTTGTCTATTCGGAAACCAGCTGGGGTCGCTATCAAAAACTTTGGCCGGGCTGGATTTTGGCCACCAGGATAAAGATCGGGTATGTCAGAGAATTTGGTGCCTCAAAGTCAGTGCCGATTGATGTCAGGTTCTATACCGGCGGGGCCAACAGCATTCGTGGCTTTGTCGAAAACGGTTTGGGGCCCCAATCCAAGGACGGCACTCCGGAGGGAGCCAATGTTCTGCTGATTGCCAACCAGGAATTTCGTTATCCCATCATCGGCAAATTTTGGGGTTCATTATTTTCCGATATCGGCAATGGTTTCCGGGATTGGGCGGATATCAAGCCGACCAGCCTGGCT
The DNA here is from genome assembly GCA_026397505.1 of Candidatus Zixiibacteriota bacterium. Classification (NCBI taxonomy): domain Bacteria; kingdom Pseudomonadati; phylum Candidatus Zixiibacteriota; species Candidatus Zixiibacteriota bacterium. The sequence goes on along the minus strand of JAPLUR010000052.1, from coordinate 6,759 downwards.
ATCGCCTATGGCATTGGGCTGCAATTCATTTCCCCGGCCGGACCGATCCGGGTTGATTATGCCCGCCGGGTAAGAACCAAGACCATCGATTCCGGTCACCGCTTCCATTTCACAATTCTTTATGCTTTCTGAGTTACGTATCGTAGATTACTATTGAGCTTGGGAGACTTTTTCCCAATTATTGACAATTGGCGAAAATTGACTATTTTCATATATATTTTAATGGAACTTATCATACACAGAGGTTTTGGCTTTGAAACAGATATATCTCGATTATAACAGTACCACCCCGTTGGATGAACGGGTACTTGAAGCCATGCTTCCTTACTTAAAAGGAAAGTTCGGCAATGCCAGTTCGCTTCACAACTTCGGCCGCGAGGCCAAAGCCGGTATCGAAGAGGCGCGGGAAAAGATGGCCGCTTTAATCGGCGCCGAACCGGCAGAATTATATTTTACCTCCGGTGGCACCGAGTCGGATAATCTCGCCCTGAAAGGAATTGGGTATGCCAGAAAGGCCAAGAAGGATCATCTGATTGTTTCCGCCATTGAGCATCATGCCGTTCTGACAACCGCCAAATATCTGGAGAAAAATGGATTCAAGGCGGATTATCTTGGCACGGACAGGGAAGGATTCGTGTCACCCCCGGAATTGAAGGAGAAACTTACCGATCGTACATCCATCGTCTCGATAATGCATGCCAATAATGAGGTGGGAACGGTTCAGGATATTCGCCCGCTGGTGGATATCGCCCATGAAAAAGGGGCACTGTTCCATACCGACGCGGTTCAGTCGGTCGGCAAAATCAAAGTCGATGTCAGGCAACTTGAGGTCGACCTACTTTCGCTGACCGCCCACAAGATTTGCGGACCGAAAGGTATTGGCGCCATTTTCATTCGTAAAGGAATTAAAATCGCACCCCTGCTGCATGGTGGTCATCATGAGAAAGGGCGACGCGCTGGCACCGAGAATGTCGCCGGTATTGTTGGATTTGCCAGGGCCCTCGAATTGGCGGTATCGACCCGCGAAAGCGAACATGCCCGTCTGGCCGGACTGGCTGATTTCTTTATCAGCCAGGTTCAGTCAAAGATTTCCGATGTTCACCTGAATGGTCCCCGCGATAACAACAGGAGGATTCCTTCCACCGTCAATCTCTCCTTTCAGGCGGTCGAGGGAGAATCAATCATCCTTTCGCTCGATATGAAGGGAGTCGGAGTAGCCTCCGGTTCCGCCTGTACATCCGGATCGCTTGAGGCATCGCACGTGCTGACCGCCATGGATGTCCCTCCGGAATTGGCGCAGGGGTCGATTCGTTTTTCTATGGGCAGGTTCACCACCAAAGAAGATCTCGAATATACCATTTCCGTATTGCCGGAAATAATTGATCGTCTCCGAGCGATGTCGCCGCTGTATAATAGAGACAGATGATATATTTTCACTGATCAGGAAGATCAGGGTCGGTTTTCCGACCCTTTTTCATGCGCGATATGAATAAGAAAGTTCTGGTGGCTGTTTCCGGCGGTGTTGATTCTTCCACCGCCCTTCTCCTTTTGAAAGAACAGGGATATGAAGTGGCGGCGGCGCATATGAAGCTCTGGGACTATGCCGACGTGGGTGGCGACAGCTATAGCGATGGCCGCTGCTGCTCCTTGGAATCTATTAACGACCTGCGGATTATCTGCAATCGACTAGAAATTCCCTTCTATGTCCTCGATTTTTCCCGACAATTTCGGGAGACAGTCATAGGAAATTTCGTTTCCGAGTACCGGGCCGGGCATACACCAAATCCCTGTATCCTCTGCAATACTCATTTGAAATGGTCGGATTTCCTGCAGAAAGGATGCGAAATCGGTTGCGATTATATCGCTACCGGGCACTATGCCATCACCGCTTACAATCACGCCGGGTCAAGATATATACTCAAAAAAGGGGTTGATGCCACCCGCGACCAGTCTTACGCTCTCTGGGGATTAAACCAGGAGGCTCTTTCCCGAACGCTTCTGCCGCTGGGCGGTTATCATAAAACGGAAATCCGGGAAATAGCCCGTCGCCTCGGTTTGAAAAACGCGGAGAAACCGGAATCGCGGGAAATCTGCTTTATCGCCGATGACGATTACCATCGATTTCTTCGAGAATGGGAGGAAAAAGAGGGGCGTTCCTTCCAGCCCGGAGATATTGTTGAGAAAAACGGTCGGGTTCTGGGGAGGCATGAGGGAATTGCTTTCTATACCATCGGGCAGAGGAAAGGTCTCGGCATCACTCACCACACTCCGCTCTATGTCCTGGATATCGATGTTGAGGCGAATACTATTATTGTCGGAGAAGATGAAGAGCTGCTCTCTAATAAAATGACTGTCAGCCGGATTAACTGGGTATCGATTGATAAACCGGTCGCCCCCTTTCAAGCAACCGTGAAAATCCGTTATCTTCACAATGCCGCACCCGCCACGGTCTCTTTGCGTGAGGGAAATATCGCCGAGGTTTCATTTGAGCGGCCCCAGCGGGCGATTACACCGGGGCAATCGGCGGTTTTCCATGATGGGGATATTCTCCTTGGAGGGGGAATAATCGAAAAAGAAAAAAACTGTTGAACCTCTCTATTAATCTTCTTAATATATCTCATTAATGAGATAAAATGGAAGGAGAGGCGATTTATGCTCAAAGCGACATTTCTTGGTCACAGTTGCGTAATGGCCACCGACGGCAAATATAATATAATCATTGATCCTTTTCTGACTGGCAATCCGCAGGCAAAATTGTCGGCGGATGCGGTCAAAGTTGATTATATCCTGGTAACGCATGGCCACGGCGACCATCTGGGTGATGCTGTCCCGATTGCGAAAAGAAATAAGGCGACTATCATTGCCCCCAACGAATTGGCGGTCTATGTCTCCAAACAGGGAGCCCAGACTCATAATATGCATATCGGCGGCGCTTTTAATTTCCCCTTTGGGCGGGTAAAACTGACAATTGCGCATCACGGGTCGGCCGCCGGCGAGGGACTCGAATATGCCGGCAATCCCTGCGGCTTTCTGGTTACCATGGGCGGAAAAACAATGTACCATCCGGGGGACACCGGCCTTTTCTATGATATGAAGCTGATCGGGGAGATGAACCAGATCGATCTGGCTTTTCTTCCCATTGGCGATAATTTTACCATGGGTATCGACGATGCCGTCAAGGCGGTCGAGTTCCTTCATCCCAGGAAAGTAGTACCCATTCATTATAAGACATGGTCGGTGATCGATACCGAGCCAGCCGAATTCGCCGCTAAACTTAAGGGTTCTTTTACTGAAGTAGTCATTATTAAGCCGGGAGAATCGGTTGAGGCTTAATTAATTATCATCCGATTAATGGAAAGACCGCTTCGCAAAGTCTCTAAGCAGATATAGGAAGGAGCCGATATGAATCGCCTGAAGAAAATTATTCTCTGGAGCCTGATAGTTATCGTGGGGCTAATCATAATTCTTATCGCGGGAGTGTCATTATTCTTCCCGAAAGAGAAAGCTAAAGCGATGGCCATAGAAAAAATCTCAGCCGCTCTGGAGCGCAAGGTGGCAATCGATGACGTCTCGCTCTCTTTCTGGGGCGGTCTGGGTATTTACCTGGAAGGAATCAAGATTCCCAATCCCCCCGGGTTTTCCGGCCCCGGCTTTCTATCTGCTGAGGCGCTTGATGTCAAAGTGGCCATCTTTCCTCTGCTGAAAAAGGAAGTACAGATCAGCCGCCTGATTCTGAAAGAACCCCGGATTTTTCTTCATAAATTACCCGACGGCTCAAGTAATTTCAAATTTGGCGCGGCCGGACAGGCGGCGCCCGAAGAAGTGGCCGGCAAAATGTCCGAGGAATCGAAAATGGCGGCGCTGGCCATCTCCTATGATAATCTCAATGTGCAGAACGGGAGAGTTGATTATATTGATGATTCTTCAGGGATGAAAATCACAATGCTCGGTCTATCCACCAAATCCCGTATGAAAATGCCGCGCGACAAGGTATACGATTTTTCCGGAACGATCGGGATAGATTCTCTGCATATTGCCACCCCCAAGGCAAAATTCCCGACTCTCAATATCGCCGCCGACTATCGTGCCGTTGCGAACCTTCAGGACGGAAATCTGGTTGTCTCGCAGACGAAAATCACTATTAATGGCGTCGAACTGAAAGTTGCCGCCGGCATACCCAACCTGAAGACCATGCAATTCATTAATGCCGAACTGGTTGCAGACAAAACTGATATCTCCAATTTGCTCTCTCTCCTGCCGGATACGGCCAAGGCTTTGCTTGCACCTTACAAAGTCTCCGGGCAGGTGGCTTTGAGCGGCACCGCCAAATATAATAAAGCAGGGATTCCGGCCGTCAGTTACGATGGCAAAGCCGCTTTCACCGACCTGAAGCTTTCCCAGCGCGAAATCGCGGGAGAGCTGGTATTGAATTCCGCCCGCACTGAATTTCGAAACAATTATCTCAAGTTTGATATCGAAAAAGGCTCGTTTGACAACAACCCACTTGAGGGGACACTTGCCATCAGCGATTTCTCCAATCCGCAGGTGGTCGGCCGTTTCAAGGGCCGGGTCAACCTGGCTTTCCTCAATCCATTTTTGCCGAAAACCGGCAGCCCCAAGGTTTCCGGGGACATGCAATTTGATATCGGCGCCCGCGGTTCGGTAAAGGATCTGACCAAAATGCAACTGGCCGGGACACTGGCCATAACAAATGCCGCCTATAGTTCCACAACTCTGCCTGAGCCAATTGAATCCTTTTCGATGGATGTCAGGATGACCCCGGAAAGTATGACCATCAACAGCCTGAATATGAAATTTCCTTCTTCGGATTTTGCCCTGACCGGTACCATGACTGATCCTTTCCCATATATTTTACCGAAGTACGCCAAATATGGTGTGAAGCCGGATCTGAATTTTAAAATGAAATCGCGGCGATTCGATACCGATAAACTATTCCCCGCCGCCGTTCCCGGTTCCGGAATCAATCCGACCGCCGTACCGCTCGATTCTCTTCCGACTCTTCTGCTTCCCGATATCAACGGCACCGGCGATGCCGTCATCGATACCCTCATCTACTCGAAGGTGGAATTCACTAAAATCACAGGGGATATCGCAATAAAGGACCGGAAGGTTTTTGTCACCGGTGCCAACGGCAACGTTTATAGCGGGCGGGTCACCGGCGAGGCCGAAATCGATTTGAATGATTTCGATAATCCGAAATATGCCGGGAAGTATGACGCCACTCAGGTTGAGGCCAATGATTTCCTGACGCGGTTCACCAAATTCGGCGGGCATCTGTTCGGCAAATTGAATATGACCGGCGATTTTGCCGCGACCGGATGGGAGCCCGAGGCATTGATAAATTCACTCAGCATGGACGGTCTGGCGACGATAAATGAAGCCAAGCTGGTCAATTTTGACCTTCTGAAGCAACTGGCGCAGAATTTCAATTTCAAGGCGGCCGACGAGGAGGTCATCAAAGAGGTGGTCTCCAAATTCAAAGTCGAGAGGGGACGGATTGTATTCGATGGCCTGAAATTCCTTTCCAGTATCGGCGATTGGAATGTGGCCGGCTCGGTCGGCTTTGATGGCACGCTCGATTACATGGGTGAAGTCCTCCTTTCACAGTCGGTGTCAACCAATCTGATGTCGCAATCCGGATTGGTTTCCAGCTTTGCCGGTCTGTTCAAGGAATCACAGACCGGACGGGTCAAGGTTCCATTCCGGCTGGGGGGGAGCTATTCTAATCCCAGAGTAAACCTCGATTTGAGCGTCAAAGACAAGATGAAGGATAACCTGAAAGGGAAATTCGACTCGGCCATACAGAATCTCTTGAAGAAGAAGTAATATTAATTATCGAAAAATATGGCCGATACGTATTACTAATACCATGATTTTCAAGACCATATTTGAGGATATTAGGGCCATTTACCGAAACGACCCGGCGGCGAAGAATATCGAATTTCTTCTCTACCCGGGATTCCACGCCGTTTTTGTGCATCGGTTTGTCCACCCTCTTTATAAAATAGGGATTCCCTTCATCCCCCGCCTGATATCTCAGATCTCCCGCTTTTTTACCATGGTGGAAATTCACCCGGGTGCAAAAATCGGCCAGGGATTCTTTATTGACCACGGTGCGGGCATTGTTATCGGCGAAACGGCTGAAATAGGGGAGAACTGTGTTCTCTTTCATAATGTTACCCTGGGCGGGACCGGAAAACATGGCGGCAAAAGGCATCCCACCATCGGAAATAACGTTGTGATCGGCACCGGCGCTATATTATTGGGGCCGCTCACTGTGGGCGATAACGTCAATATCGGCGCCAATACTTTCCTTTATATGGTTGATATCCCGGCCGATGCCACGGTCGTCGGAACGCCGGGGTATATCACTCGTCTCAACGGCCGTCCGGTCAATATCAAACCAAACAAGACCAATGTGCCTCCTGACCGTGTGATCGGCAACGGCCGCACGCTCGAGCAGGAATTGACCTCAACAAAATCCTGATTAGACTCTTTCTCACTCGACTAAGCATCGCTAGCTCTATCCCCCTGCTGGGAATATCTTTATATGATGAGTTCCTGGTTATCTATCTATGAAAGCCCCAATCTTTTTGATGTTCCCGCAAAGTAGTAATGTCCTCTTTGAGCAAGATAGAAATGTCCTATTGAGAGGCTATAATGCTCCCCAAAAAGTTGGGGAGGTTTATGGTCGGAGAGGACGTTATCAGGATGAGTTTGAGGGAGTTGAGACGGTTG
>JAPLUR010000051.1 GCA_026397505.1 Candidatus Zixiibacteriota bacterium | reverse complement strand
ACTTCCGAAAGCGCAAAGACTATGTTTCTCCTGCTAAAATCTAACTCGTTATACGACATTAGGTGTCTCCTTTTGAATCAGCTTGTAAATCTTAAGGATACACCTCTTGTCGTTTTTACACACTTATAAAGATATTACCGCGCTGTGTCGCTTTGGAAGGAAAATCCCCTGCGAAATAAATGATCGCTTTGTCGGAATTCGGGACCTATCGCCCCATTATGCTGAATCGAGGTGAACGATTGAAAAATAAATAGAGAGTGAGAAGGAGCAATCCGAGATCACGAAGAAGGAGCCCCAGAATGCCGCCCTTGGCTTTTGAACTGACTGTAAAACAGCCGCACTCGATATCGACACCACGTATCAGATTTACTCCCAGAGCGATTATGAAACTGACCAGAATCAGATTAAGGGCCAGCACACCCCCCTCTTTGTAAATGCCCAGAATGATCGAAATACCGCAGATCAACTCCACCCAGGGGAGAATCAAGGCAAAGATATTGATGAAATCAGTCGGGAGAAGATGATAATTGTAAACGATTCGGGCAAATTGGCCGGGATTGAATATCTTATCGAAAGACGCATAGATAAAAATCGCCCCCACTGCGATCCTGACCAGCAAATTGAGATAATCATTATGCAGAAACTTATTCCAGTCCGACATATTATCCCATTCCCTCCACCGGCAGCTTGGCTTTCGCCCACTCTCTCCAACCGCCGTAAAAAATAAATACCTTATCATATCCCCGGGCGGCCAGCTCCCGACCGAGAAAAAGCGAAAGTTCGCATTCATCACCGGAACAATAAATCACGATCTCCCTGTCGCTGGGAATATCTTTCATCACACTCGTCCAGAAATCTTCATAATAGTCATAAGGAAGGTTATGCGCCCCCCTGATCCGCCCCAGCTTGAAATCGGCCGTATCGCGGGCATCGATAAAGACAACATTCTTGGATTGAAATTTCGCCGCCGCTTCATCAAGCGAAATGAAAGGGGGATCCCCCGGCTGCGCCGAGGGCGGCACAATCACCGAGTCGGAACCGGAAATTGACGGCCATTCGCCGTGAAAAGGAATGCGCCGGGCGGAAACGAGATTCACGACAACGGCCAGAATGACCGATATCACCACCAGTAGTACTGCCTGTTTGATTCTTGTTGACATACTCTGCTTTTCTACAAACATAATCTCTTTATGTTCCGGCCTTGATTCAGGGGCGGCAATATCTTTTCCTTCCTGCCAAATGTCAACCCTTTAATAACCGGCAAAAATGGGCGGTGACCACTCTCACTTCCCATGTTAAAGTATTACCTTATATTGTAACGACAAGTTAATGACATATATATAAATAAGGCCGGCTCATACCGGCCTCATACTTGGCAATGTGCTCCAACCTCTAACCTAACCCCCTGGCGACCTAAGCTCGATATAGTTCCTCCATAAGGCCATCGCCAACTGCCTTTCTGTGCTTGAATCCGAGCAGGTCAAATTCTCCCTTTAAAATATGTGATGCCACCACCACAAATCTCTCGGGGTTTAGCCCTTGCAGACCATAAGGATGCCAGCAGTCCTTTACCCCGACCCTGGCAAACCTTTCAACTTCTTTTCTCACAGGCATATTTTTCCCCTTTAGCCAGGATTGTTAATTGGTATGGCGGGCTAAACTAGGGGCTTAAATTTCTGAAAACTCCAACCACCTCCTTTAAGGTTTCAGTCATTTCATCTACTCTGTTGCGACTTACTGTGAGGAAAGTGCTTCGGCTTCTACAAGTAATACGGCGGTAAAGGGTATCTAATAGTATTCTTTTCCATCTATATATATTTTAACATACACGTCAGGCCTTCACAAGCAGCTTTAACCTATTAATGGCCCGATGCTTATAAATATTCACAACCTGCTGCTTGATCCCCAGTATGCGGCCGATCTCTGCTTCCCGTTTCCCATACAGATAAAGCTTTAAGACTTCCTTCTGTCGGCGAGAAAGAGAATGATTTATGTGCCAGATAACCAGTTCGCGCAGCCGATCGATTCGTGCTTCCGCTTCCGGATTCGGTTCGCGGTGATAGGGGGATTTTTCAATCGGAAATGATTCTATAAGCAGCCGGTCGACCAATATTTCAACAAAGGCTGATTGCTCTGGCTTAGACATTTCTAATGAAGATCTTACTCACCCAAATCGAGAATCTTTTTTACGGAGTCGGCCGGCAAAGTATATTTCCGGGTCAGCTTGGCGGATAAATGGGCCAGTGTGGTCTTCCGCTCGTCGGCTGTCATATGCTTGGGGAACTCATGCACCAGGGAATCATACTCGGCAATCATTTTGACCACATCGGTGCCGGTCAGAAGCGCCTTCTGGTCGGCTTTTTCCACCTTGGAGCTATCGACTATACCATACAAACGGTTAAGACTGTCTATCTGGTTCTGGTAATACTTTTCGAGATTCTTCAGCGAATCGGCATAGAAGCGGCTGGAATCTCTCATTTCCCTTACCAACAGACTATCGCGCGCCCGACCATATTCGGAATGCATGGTCTGAATTTTCGACTCATCCCGTTTGGCCGAAATGGAGGATTTAAGAACCGAAATGCCGATTATTATGCCGATTAGAATGAGAACGGCAAATATCTTGAATGCTGTCCTGGTCATAGTAAACCTACCTTCCTTCAGAGGAAAATAGGTTTACACAATACCGCTGTCAAGAAGGAAACTTACGGCGTCACGACAATCATACCTTTCATCGAAGGATGAATGGCACAATGGTAGGGGAAACTCCCCGCCGTCGTAAATATAAACGAATAAGTATCATTCGTGGCCAGATTTCCGGATGATGTAAAAGCCCCGTTGTCACTGGTTACCGTGTGCGTCGAGGCATCCTTATTGGTCCAGATTACCGTCGTGCCCGCCTTCACCGTCAGGCTGCCCGGGGCATATTTAAATCCGGAAATAGATACCGTATTGCCGCTTCCGCCCCCGACACCCCCGCCATTGTTGCCGGAGGAATTGGTCGGATTGCTGGAACAGGCGGTCAGAAGCAGGGCCAATCCCATGATCGAAATTACGAGAAGAAACTTCAGGTTTGCGTTTCGCATAACGCCATCCTTTCATTATTGGACTATGTTAGTCTATGATTGTGTAACAGGAGTGATCGCTATTAGTTCCCGCGAACAACAAAAACCCGGCTCATCCTTGAGCCGGGTCAGTTGTGCCGCCAGCCATCCCCCGACCGGGCGGCATTACCTTATTACTCTACTGTCCTGCTTATATATAACGCGCCGGGGGAGGAATTGTTCCTCTATCGTTTGATCTTAAGAATCAGGAACAACCAGGGGCGCACCATCGACCACCACCCCACCAGCGGCTTGATCTTGCTGTAGTTCTTCTTTGATTCCGGATACATCATGGAAACCGGCACCTCGGTAATCCGGTATCCCCCCTTGAGAACATGGTAATGGATATAATACTCCATTTCATATTTCTCAAGCCAGGATTGGTTGAGATTGAACCGCCTGTCGTCAAAAAGCGAAAGCCGGTATGCCCGGAATCCGCAGGTTATATCGGTCCCCTTAAATCTGCTGATACGGTTGACAAAGAAAGTGAACAGGTCAATCATCAGCTCCCGGAATAGAGGCAGATGCGGTGATTTGCCTCCCGGCAGATTTCGGGACCCCTGCACATAGTCATACTCTTCATGGATAATCGGCGCCATCAGCCGCTCTATCTCCCCGGGGAGCATTTTGCCGTTGGCCGCCATAATCACGATTATTCCATAACCGTGGGTGCGGCCGAAATTTATCGCCTCTCTTATTCCCATACCGATACCGCGGTTGGTATCATGCCTGATAACATGAAATTGCCGCCCTTTCAAGAATTCATAGCTGCCGTCATCAGAGCCGTCATCGACAAAAAGAATCTCATATTCCCCCGTCCGGCGTAATTGCTCGACTAATTTCTTAAGCTTCTCCCCTTCATTGTAAGAGAAAAGAGCTACTAATATCTTATAATTGGACATTCTGCTTATGAGTTTTCCGGATCTGTATAGGGCGGCCAGAGGTACGGCCGCTCATAGGCGTTTATCCGGCAGGTCAGTTTGTCAACCGCCTTAATCACTTTGGCCGGATTCCCCGCCGCCACCATCATGGCCGGGATATCGCCAATCACCACCGAACCGGCCCCAATCAGCGACCCTTTCCCTATCCTGATCGCCGGCAGGAAAGTGCAATTGGCGCCGATCTTAACCAGGTCGTCAATCACCGCCCCGCCGCCGCATTCTTTATAGCGCGGGCAGTTCATCGGATGAGGATCATCGGTGAAAACCGTGTTGGGACCGATAAAGACATGATTCCCCAGAGTCACCATCTCCAGAAAACATCCCGAGTGGATGCGGCAATTTTCGCCGATCTTATTCTCGAATTCCAGAACGGCATTGGTGCCGACCGAGCAGTCGTCGCCGATAATGTTATCTTCCCTGATTGACGCTCCCTGTCCCGATTGAAAATTATCGCCGATCTTCGTTCCGGCATAAATGGTCGTGAATGCCCGGATAACAGAATTGCGCCCGATGACCAGCGGCCGTTCTCCCTCCTGCAGTCCGCGCGGCGGCTGCCCCAGAATAGCCGGGCCGTAAATTATGGAGCCTTCACCAATGGAAACATTGGCGTATATTTTCGCTTCGCCGATTATTTTCACGCCGGTCATAACTTGATTACCTTTCCCCCCTGCTTGAGCGATTGATTGGCTGCTTCCAGTATCCGCACCACGCGGAAACCGGCCTCTCCGTCGGTCAGCGGCCGCCGCTTCTCGGCGATTGCCGTCACGAATTCCTTTGCCACCAGATTCAGCGCTTCGGTCAGATTTATCTGCGGTGCCATCATATCGCCGGTGCGGTACTGCACCATAATATTATAGACCTCTTCCCGATTCTTTATATAGTCGACTCCCTTATTATAGATTTTGACCTTCTCCGAGGGCTCCACGTCATCATAAACTATCATCTTCTTCGAGCCGCATATAAGTGTCTTGCGCACCTTCACCGGCGCCAACCAATTGACATGAATATGCCCGATAAGATGAGAATCATAACCAACCGAGAGATAGGCGATATTTTCGATGTCACTCTCGAAATGGGCCACGCCGGTGGCCGAGATGGTGCGGGCCGGTCGATCCAGCAGGTAATCCATTATCGATACATCATGCGGCGCCAGATCCCAGATGACGTTGATATCATGCTGAAATAAACCGAGATTGACCCGCACCGAATCAAAGTAATACAAATCCCCCAGATCGCCGCTGACAATGATTTCCTTTATTTTTCTCACCGCTCCGGTGTAGATGAAAGTATGGTCGACCATTAAGGTAAGATTTTCCTTATCGGCTTTCTTTATCAGAGCCTCGGCCTGCTCTGCCGTGGCCGTCATGGGCTTTTCCAGGAGAAGATGCTTGCCGTTCTCCAGCGCTTCCATCCCCAGAGTGAAATGTGTCGATACGGGCGTGGCCACCACGACCGCATCAATATCCCTATTTCTAATAATATCCTGACTGTCCCTGGAAAGAATCTTGATGTTGGGATAGAGACGGGAGATAAAATTAAGTCGCTCTTCTCTGAGATCCGAAACGCCCAGAACTCTGACATTATCGAGAAGCCCAAAATTCCTTATCAGATTTGGTCCCCAGTACCCGCAACCGATTATTCCAATATTCATATCAATCCTCAATAATACGAGCGGCGCTCATTGGCCTCCTGCACCCTCACAAAAATCCGGTAGCGGCCGCTCTGCCGTCCTCCGGCCGGTGAAAGATCCCGGGTCGTGCTTTGGGCGTTGACTGCATTATCAACATAATAAGAAATTACCGAGTCGGAGGAAAGGGGATATTTCAGCCGGATGCGCGGGTCGCCTTTGTCCACCAGACGTTCGATCGAGGAAATTTCCATCGCGGGCACAAAGGCCATATCGCCGGCAAGTGAGGAGTAATCGCCGTAAAGATCAATGACCGCGCCATTGCTCTCGCCTGATGCCTCCCGCGCCGAAAGCTCGATATTCAGAAAACCATCCCGTGCCACCAGTTGATTGACGGCAGCTGCCGACAACGGCACCAGAGACCAGTACCGCATTTCCTCCCGCGCATACCCGCCTACCTCTTCGAATACTCTATAGCTGGCTTTCCGATAATAATTTGAATTCAACGGCGATCGTCCGAAAATGAACGGACTCTTCATTCCATTCAGGGCAAGCGAGAGATCGTGACCGGCGTTCCTGGGACTGCCGATATCCAGCATGATATTCACTGCGTCGCCTTCCTTCAAATGGAAATCCCTGGGGAAAAATATTTTTACGCCGGCGGCTTGACCCGGGCGATTGAGCCGGCATCGCCATTCGGCCCAGCTGTCCGGTGCCGCCGAGCATACAGACAGGACCAGCAAGGCGACAACCGCCGGAACGGTCTGAAATTCGATCGCCTTATTAAAGCCAAGCTGCCGCGAAATTAGCTTGCTGAAAATGAAAAGCATGCCGAAAACAGCCGCAAGTTTCAGGCAAATCGAAACCCAGACCCCGTTAGAGGAGCCAATAATTCTCACCCCGCCGCTGACCGGAAAGAAAATAACAAAAGCGCCCCCGGCCAGAAGCAAAGTCCATCGAATGAGATTGGCCGCCCTCCCCGGTTGCCGCCAGGTCGTCGTTATATTTGTGGCAATCTTATCCAGAATCGCCGCCGCCGCAATCATCATCACCGGCATGGCGTTGACATTGTACCTGGCCAGCGAGTGCAAAATCAAATGCACCAGACTGTAGTACAGGGGCAGAAACAGAAGATATATCAAACCCTTGCGGTCGTTGACTGTACCAAGCAGGACGCCAAATAACGCCGTCATAACTATCAGCAAATGAAAATTCCCGTCTGATTTATCCGAAAAGAGAAATGTGGTTCTAAAATCATTATATGGCTGTGCCCATAACCGGACAAATTTCTTGACCAATAACCCCCCATAACCCAGAGGGTCGCGCTCGATCTTCTGGGTTACCGGCGAAATCCAGAAATCCTTATCCACGACATCAAGATCATATCCTTCGTACTTTATGGATGAGCTGGAACGGAAATTTGCCTCGGAATAACGCGGGTCGCGAATGGCAATCTGCCCGAAGTAAAGACTGGTTATTAGCAGCCAGGGTGCCACGATCACTCCGAATGGGATGGCCGCCCGTCCGAGATTGCCCGCCGCCTGTTTCAGATTCCGCCTGCTGTCATAAAGATAGCCGGCAGCAAAGGGTACAAAAAGTAGCGTCGCGGTCGGTTTGGCCAAAACCAGAAGCCCCAGTGTCATGCCCGTCAGATAAATATATTTCTTTCCTCCGGTCTTATGCCACTGCAAGAGGAAAAGGAAAGTGCTCAGTATCAATAGAACCGTAATCGGTTCCGGCGATACCATTCCACATAATATAAAAAAGGGAAAATAGAGAAGATAAAGAATTCCTCCGAGGATCGAAGTCCTGCGGCCGAAAAGCTCAAAAGCAATCATCATCAGCAGGACCAGACAAATACCGTCAATCACCGAATTTAAGATTCTCACGGTTGCAAAATCAGAACCGAAGCCGACCAGGAAAATCGCCGCCAGGTACGTCGGATACAGCGGCCCGGAGATGAAGAGGTATTCCTCGGTCAGGCCGACCGTCGGTTTCGCATAGTACAACCATTCGATCTGCTCCCCTTTTATGTACTTGTTCATAGTTGATAGAAATTCTTTCTGCGAGGAGAGGCTGTCCTCGGAAGAATATCTTTCGGGATGCCCGAATGCACCGCCCTGCTGAATGTAATGGAGAATTCCCAGGGCCGCCGAGGAATATATCCGCGCATCCCACATCACCGGCGTCTGTTTCTTGCCGAGAACAAAAGTCAGACGACTCACTACCGCCAGAATAAAAAAGAGCAGCAGAAGGCGGCGGAATGTCAGTTTGGGAAGCATCGGAAAAAGAAACTTCAGAAGACCTTGCTGGCTCGATTACGAAACCAGGCGACAGTCCTTCTGAGCCCCTCCCGCAAAGTTACCTGCGGTTGCCAGCGAAGTCTGGTTCGAATCCGCTCGATATTCATCACCCGTCTTCGAATATTATCGATATCGCGCCGGTCTATATACTCATAGGCAACCTTTTTCCCCAGAAGCTCGGTGAGAATTTCGACCATTCCGATAATCGTCGTTTCGGTCCCGGTTCCCAGATTGAATACCAGGCCGTCGGCGCGCGGCGACAAAAGCGCGCTCAGCGTCCCCGATACGGCATCATCGACATAAGTGAAATCGCGGGTCTGCAAGCCATCCCCGTGAATCTGCACCGGCTGCCCGTTTTCAATCGCCAGAATGAATTTGGAAATAACGCCGCAGTAGGGGTTGGCCGGATCCTGTTTCGGCCCATAAATATTGGAATAGCGGACAACCGTGGCCGGCACGTAAAAGGTCTCATAAAAAGAATAGCAATAGTTCTCCCCGGCCAGTTTGGAAACCGAATAGGGTGAAAAGGTCAATGGATTCTCATCTTCGGAAATCGGTAAAATCCGCGGGTTACCATAGACCGAAGCTGAAGATGAATAGACAATTCTTTTCGGCTTGGTTTCTCGGGCGGCCATCAGAACATTCAGCGTCCCGCCGATATTAACCTCGTAATCATCGTGAGGATTTTTGGTCGATACAATAATATTTCTGGCGGCCAGATGGGCAACATAATCGACTCCCGTCATTAATTTGCGCACCAGTTCATAGTCAACAACGGAACCTTGAACAAATTCATAGGGAATATCTTTGTCAATATTATCGAGACTCCCAGTGAACAGATCATCGAGCACAATGACCTCTCCCCCGGCTCTTACAATCGCCGCCACAACATTCGACCCGATAAATCCGGCCCCGCCGGTCACCAGGACGGTGCTTCCCGTAAAGTCAATCTTGATCATTTTATTTCCTCAATCTTAATCCCAGAAACAGCAGGGGTCGGGCCAGACGCCACCAATCACGAAAAGGCTTCATTTTGGTAAATTGCTTGCGATTGCCATGATAGTAGATTGTGATCGGCGCTTCCCTGAAACGCACTCTCCTGCTTTTGACAACTTTATATAATATATATGGCTCGAGCTCATACCTGTCAAGCCAATCCTGGTCGATATTGATGCTCTTGTCATCGAAAATGGATAGCCGAAAAGCCCTAAAACCGTTCGTGGCATCAGTCACCCGGCGTCCGACCAGAATGGTGAAGAATAATGAATAAAGCTGGGTAGTGATCATGCGGAACGGTCGATCGTTGACCACCTTTCCCCCTTTCATCCGCCGTGAGCCCTGCACGAAATCACATTCCCCGCGCAGAATCGGCTCGATGACACCATCGATCTCGCTTGGTTCGTGCTGATCATCGCCCGATAATATTATGCAGATGTCGAAGCGATTGGCTATTCCATATTTGATACCCGACCGGATTCCGGCGCCCACTCCCCGATTCTGTTCGTGGCGGATTACCTCCGCGCCGGCCCCCCTCGCTTCCTCCGAGGTCTTATCTTTCGAACAATCATCAACCACAATGATGCGACTCACCGCCGAGATTTTTTTCACCTTTGCCACCACCCGACCGATTTTCCCTTCCTCATTATAGGCCGGCAGAACCACCAGTATTCTTTCAGATTTCGGCATCATGCCTCTCTTCCAGGGCCTCTTTCTCCAGTTGCTTTAGAGAAAGATGTTCCTTTTTGAGATAATAGAAGCCCATGAGGGTAATGGGAATGAACTGCGCGGCATGCAGAACGATAGCGCAGGAAATGGCGCTGTTTGAGCTGACATTGAAAAAATGCAGTGTCCAGACAACTCCACCGTGATAGACCCCGATGAAGCCGGGCGATGATGGAATCAGAATCGAAATCGATACTACCACCAGAAGGACATATGATGCATAGAAGGGAAGATCCAGCCCGAATGCATATAAGACAAAAATGTTTGATATCCCCATGCAAAGCCAGAGGACAATAGTATGGGCCGAGACCCAGGCGGTCTGCCGCCAGTCTTTCAGAAAGAGCAATCCCTTCGAAAATTTCAACACGATGCTGTTAACTTTGCCGCGAATTCCCTGCGGAAGGAAAAAGAGGTATTTGGTCAGAATCCTCCCTGCCCCTTCCGGGCGCATGACCACGGCAATCGAAAACAGCAGCCCCACGCCGGCCACACCCAGCGAAATAACAGCTCCCATCTTGAAACGGCTGTCAACCGGCAGCGGCGTCAGCATCAGAATGACGGCAAGGATTAGAAGCAGTGCCAGAAGATCGAATACCATTCGCTCTGCAAAAATAGTCGCCAGCGAAGCCGATTTGGTAACTCTTTTTTCCTGTTCCGCCAGCGAATAGGCCCGTACAAACTCCCCCAGTCGCAAGGGAAGAACATTATTGGCCATAAATCCGACACAGGTGGCGGCCAGCAATTTGCTGTATTTCACCTCGGCCAGCGGACGCAGCATATATTTCCATCGCTCTGCCCTCTGATACATGGCAAAAATAACAAAGAAAATGTTCGGCAGAAGCCAGAGGTAGTTGGCCTCCTTCATGGCCTGCATCAATTCGCCAAAATTGACATTCCGAAGGATGATAAAAAGAAAAACCGCCGATATCAGCAACCCTAGGATAAATGAGAACATTCTTTTGCGCGACATAGCCGATTACCCCCGCTCCGCTACTTTCTGAAGTATCGCCAGGAATTCCCCTGCGGCATAATCCCAGTTGAACCGCTCAGCCCAGGCCAGTCCACCTCTCTCCAGCCGCCGGCGGGTAGCTTCATCCAGCAGTATCATTTCCATTTTCTGCGCCAGTTGATCAATATTGCCATACTCATAGAGCAGACCGGTTTCATTATCGACCACCGAATCCCTCAATCCCGGGACATCGGCCGCAACCGCCGCGGTTCCGCAGGCATTGGCCTCTATATTGGTCAATCCCCATCCTTCTTTCAGCGACGGATAAACAATCAAATGGCTTCTTCTTAAAGCCTCAACCTTCTCCGCGGAACTCACAAAACCGGGGAATTCCACCCGGTCATCAATCTTGAGATCACTGGCCAGCGCTTTCAACTGCGGAAGATAATCCCCGTTGCCGATTACCTTGAGCCGGGCTTCCGGAATCCCATGCGTCAATTTCTGAAAAGCCGTCAATAGATGATCTATCGATTTATATTTCTTTATTCGGCCTAAATAAAGTACCGTTGGCCGCTCATATTTGGTCACAGCGGGATCATGGTTATAAGTGCCTTTGTCGATACCGCAGTGCACGACCGAGATATCATCAACCGGTATCCCTCGCCGCGCGATATCATCCTTGGTCGATTCCGAAATGACATTAAATTTCCGGCCCCGATAAAATGGAACCAGCGGCTTTTCGGCCAGATAAATATAAAGCCCCAGCAGGAAATTTATTTCCTTGAATACCGTCGTCGAAAACAGGTGCGGTACAACCACCAGGGTCGGCATCTTAAGGTACAAGGGCGTGTAGAAAGGAATCTTGTTGATATCCTCAATGAGAACATCAAAATGCCCCTTCCGGGCGAAGTTCCGCAATTCCCACGGGGTCACCAGATTGAAATTGTACCTGTTGCCGCGCCTGATTATGTTGACACCTTCAATCACTTCTTCCGGCCGGGAACCC
The DNA here is from genome assembly GCA_026397505.1 of Candidatus Zixiibacteriota bacterium. NCBI lineage: Bacteria > Pseudomonadati > Candidatus Zixiibacteriota > Candidatus Zixiibacteriota bacterium. The sequence continues at coordinate 7,789 of JAPLUR010000051.1, read as the reverse complement.
TTGTACCCCGAGCAGAAGAGCGTCACCTGATGTCCGGCTCTGACAATCCGCCGGAGCAGCTCTTCCAGATGTACCTCGGCCCCGCCGGCCTGAGGATTGCTGATATCCTGCCAGTTGAGGGCCAGAATGTTCATCGGCGGATACCTTCAGCCGTATCGACGCTGCGATTGACATTCTGAATATCCCGAAGAAGTCGTCGCGAATCCGAGTCCTCCGGATGCCGGCTTACCCAATCAGCCACCAGCTTTCGTAATTCGCTGAAATACCGATTTTCATAGTACATCGTAACCAGAGCGCGGTAGGCGTCGGCATAATCCGGATACATCTTATGGGTCAATTCAAGGGTCTTAATCGCATCCTCGGCCCGCCCGGCAATTTTGGCTGAAATACCCCAATTGAAATAGAGCTTCCACTTTTCATCGGTAGGAGCATTTTCAACAAACGCCCTCATGGTATCGGTGCGGCCCATCTGCGCCAGCAACTGGGCGCCATAAGCATACAGGTCGTATGACCAGGGCAGCACTTTCATCCCTTGCTTGACCATGTCGAAAGCCCCGACCATATCCCCCGCGCGACGGATCGAATCGGCTATCACCAGGTACCCTTGCGCATAGTTGCCGATCAGCCGCCGGGCATTCTCATCCTTGTAAACAGCAGGGTCGGAAACGCCGCGATAACTGTATTCTTGCAGGAAAAGGCGCCGCGTCTTTTCATAATTGATTTGATTCCGCCCCTTTTTCGGAGTCAGATGGTATACCATCCCTTCCAGCACCAGATTATCATTCAGCGACTGGCCGTGGAAACGTTTGCTCGACTCCGGAACGGTCACGGTCATATAAACCGGATAGCGCCATTTGTTGGCCTCAAGAACATGCTCTACAATCTGATCCTGGATACGCGATATGTCGGTATCGTTGATGTAATACGGCCGCAGCCTGTCAATAGCCTCGTCGCTCAAATCCAGAGGAACGCCCGATTTGTCACGCAGCTGCTTGACATACCAGGGGGTATTGGCCAGCGAAAGATTGACCACCCGCACATCGCGCCGGATACCATAAACCTGCTGAAGACACCAGAGGGGGAAAGTATCATTATCGCCGTTGGTGAAGACTATGGCATCCTTTTCGCATGTCTCCAGATAATTTCTCGAATAATCATATGGCATGAAATTGCGCGACCGGTCGCTGATAAAATAGTTGGCCCGAAGCGGTACCAGCGGCAGCAGCACCAGAAGAGCGGTCGCCCCGAACAGAGACTTGCTTAAGGCCGGTTTGAGATTACTCGTCGTCTCCCGGATCAAATCCATGACCGCGGCGATACCCAGGCCGATAGCCAGCCCGAAAAATATGAACGCCGGCGTGAAAAAATAATCGCGGTCCCTGACCTCCAGATAGTCTTCTCCCGTAATCGGATTCTGGCGGGTGCCGTCGGCAAAATTCATATAGAGCACCAACCCGACCGAACAAATCAAAATAAGCACCAAAAGCGGCAGACCGATATCCGGTTTTCGCCGGATAGATTCCCATATCCCCAGCAACCCGAGCACAAACACCGCAAAAAACCGCGGGCCGGGAAATCCATACTGCTCCTTGAAAAATCCCCAAAAACCCATTCTCTGATAGTTGCCGAACTGATTTTCCCATGATCCCCGCCGGACAAACATCCGGTGCACCATCGATTCGCTGCCATATTGCTTTCGCTCCAGATAACCGACCATGGCGTCAAGCGATTTGGATGGGCTGTTCATATCGAGGGTAGGCTTCTGCGCCGACCGAATCGGAATGGAAAAATGGATGGAATATCCCGCCGCCGCCAGAAGAATTATCAGAAGTGCCGTCTTCCAGCCCTTATCCTTAAACCAGTAACCAAGAATAATGATCACCAGGGAACCCGCTACCAAACCGACCACCAACTGCCAGAAACCCAGAATAACCAGCGATAGGGAAATGACCCCCACCAGCACCAGCCAGTTTGTATGACGCCAGAGCAGCACCCCCACGGCCGCCATGGCGAAAATTGACAGAATGATAAAAGATAAATACCCATTGAATATCAAACCGACCATAATTAACATTATCGGTGCCAGAGAATAGATTGCCGGAAGTAGCCAGACTTCCGCTACCTCCGGATCATCACGCCCGGAGAGATATTTAAAGAGAGCCACCAATCCCCAGAGGACCAGGGCGATCAATCCAATCCAGCCCAGAGGAATTCCCTTGAGACTATCTATGGTCGACACGATATCCTTATGCAGAATATTCTCGGCAAAAGCCGACCATATCACCAGATATAAGGGATAAAGAGAAACCAGATATAAGGCCACCGAAATCAAACACGGCCGCGACCATTTTGCCGCCAGACCGGAATGGAAAAGAAAGATTATAAAGAGAATCAGGGTCGGAAGATAGATCGGGACTTCACCTGGTCGTGATGACAGCTCAAATATGAAATAAAGCTCGGCCATAAAGAAAAATGACACGATGGCCCATTCCCTGGGCCCGGCCTTTTTGTCCAGAATAAAATAGAGTCCCAGAACCGGCATGACCACAAACATGGACAAATGAACTCCGATACCCAGCATCCCCAGAAAAAGAATCAGAAGCATGGTGCGAGTGCCCGAGGCGGTCTCCTTGTCCTGAAAATATCGCAAAGCCAGCCAGTAAATGACGATCATAAAGAGCATCGCCAGAGAATAGACTTCGGTCTCAACCGAATTCCCCCAATTGGTGCTGCCGAAAGCCATAAAAAGCGCCCCGGTGAACCCGCCGATATAAGCGATTATTCGATTATAGATATTCTCTCTATCGTCGTACCAGTAACTTATCAATCGGACAACAATCAGATAACCAAAGGTCGTTGCGGTGGCGGAACATAGAACCGAAAAGATATTGATTCGAACCGCAATATCACCTGCGATCGGCAGGAGAGCAAAAATGCGCCCCATAAGCACCCACAGGGGCGACCCCGGGGGGTGTGGTACACCAAGAGTATAGGCGGCGGTTATAAATTCGCCACAATCCCAGAATGAGAGCGTGGGCGCCTTGGTAAGAAAATAAACAATAAATGCAATTATAAAAACACCGGCGGCAACCAGGGCGTTAATACGATCAAAAGGTTCTTTTCGGCTCTGGGGAAGCTTGGCTGAATCCAATGTTACCTCATGTCATCCTAATTGGCTAACTCATTATACAAAATAGAGTTGTAAATATAATAGAATTTCTTCGTTTGTCCAGAAAGAATTTGGAATTTTAGTCGGTTTTATTTCCCCCGTTCTTCTGCGGAAAAATAACTCTTGGAAACTCTACCATCCGATTAGTGTTTAGCAACTTTGTGATAAAAATACTATTGACAACCGGCTTTATGCCGATATATTAAAAGCATGACAATCGGTCTCTTATATTAGATTTTCAAGGTTGGGATCAATCAATCAATATCTTGCAAAAATCAAAGACAAGAGACACAGCGCAATGGTGCGCAAGAACCAGTTTATCTTCCATCACGATTTGTCTGAACGAAATTCGTCGAGGGATAAACGAAACCGGAGAGTAGAATGAATATCTACGTCGGCAACCTGTCGCGCGAGACGGCAGAAGAAGATCTTCGCCAGGAATTTGAGAGTTTTGGCCCGGTCGACAAAGTGACCATAATTAAGGACAGATTCAGTGGCGAGCCCAGAGGGTTTGGTTTCGTGGAAATGTCTAACAAGAGCGAGGCCGATGCGGCTATTGCCGGTCTGAACGGCAAGGAATTGCACGGCCGGACTCTGAATGTCAACGAAGCGCGTCCGCGCACCGAGGGCGGTGGCGGCGGCGGCGGCGGTCGCAGCAGCGGTGGCGGTCGGGACCGCGGCGGTTTCGGAGGCGGAGGACGTCGCTATTAGTCGATGGTTCCCGGTTTCTGCCGGATAAAAAATCTACCAAACGACAAGGGGATTGGCATCGCGCCAATCCCCTCTTTATTTAAATCACTGACTGCGCGGATCAAACCCCTCTAGGGACTTTTCTGGATCGACATGGAATCAAAAGTCCTTATCGATAATGAGGCTACTCCCCCTTATCCCGCAGCACCCGGTCCAGTATCCCGTTCACAAATGCCGCCGATTCCAGCGTGCTGTATTTCTTGGCCAGTTCAATCGCCTCATCAATGGCCACCTTTATCGGAGTATCCGGCATATGTTCCACCTCGCCAATCGCCATCCGGAGAATATTCTTGTCAACAATCGCTATCCGGTCGATTTTCCAGTTGGTGGCCAGCTTCACAATGTACTTATCAATCTCCTTAACATTGTCGAGCACGGATTTATAAAGGGCATGAGCAAACTCGGCTCCCTTGGGGTCAAGCCCTCCCCGGTCAATTATAGAGGCGGAAATATTCTCCCGGCTCTGCCCCCCCTGCTCAAATGCATAAAGGGCCTTAAGCACATACTCGCGGGCGCGGCGTCGCGTACTCATTATTTATCAATTTCGCGATACAGATTGGCCATCTCGATCCCGGTCAGGGCGGCGTCCCACCCCTTATTGCCCGCTTTGGTGCCGGCCCTTTCAATCGCCTGCTCCAGCGTATCGGCGGTGATAATACCGTAAATCACCGGCTGTCCCGAATCGAGCGCCAGCCGGGCGATACCTTTAGAGGTCTCGTTGGCGATATAATCAAAATGCGGCGTATCCCCTTTTATCACCGCCCCCAGGCAAAGGATGGCATCGTACTTCTTCGTATTAACCATTTTCGAGGCGGCATACGGAATTTCAAACGAACCGGGTACCCAAGCGACTGTGATCGCCGTCTCCTCGGCCTGGTGACGGATCAGGCAGTCAATAGCCCCTTCCAGCAGTTTCGATGTCAGTAGATTATTGAAACGACTGACAACAATTCCGAATTTCAGCCCGGAGGCATTCAGTTTCGCGGCAATTTCTTTATGTGGCATACAGACTCCTATAGCATTGAAAATAGATGTCCCAGTTTATCACGTTTGGTTTCAAGATATTTCAAATTATGTTTGGTCGGCGGTATCTGAATCGATATTCGGTCGGTGATAGTCAGGCCGTACCCTTCAAGGCCGACCACCTTGCGGGGGTTGTTGGTGATAAGCCTTATGGTGGTCAGGCCCAAGTCAACCAGAATTTGGGCCCCAATACCGTAATCGCGGAGATCGGCGGGAAATCCCAGCTCCACATTCGCCTCAACCGTATCTCGACCCTGGTCCTGAAGCCTGTAGGCCAGGATTTTATTGGCCAGACCGATGCCGCGCCCCTCCTGACGCATATAAAGAAGCACTCCGCATCCTTCTTTTTCAATCATGGTGAGCGCCGTGGCCAACTGGTCGCCGCAGTCGCAACGGGCCGAACCGAATACATCCCCGGTGAGGCACTGCGAATGCACTCTAACCATAACATCTTTCTTTCCCGCCACCTCTCCCTTCACAATGGCCATATGATGGTGCTCGTCGGTCTGCGATTTATAAAGGTGAAGAGCGAATTGCCCGTACCGGGTGGGGAAGTTAACCACCGCAATTTTCTCGACCAGTTTCTCGTTGCGGCGGCGATATTCAATCAGGTCCTTAACCGTGACCAATTTCAGCTTGAACTCTCGGGCAATTTCCATCAGTTTCGGGACCCGCGCCATGGTGCCATCTTTATCCATAATCTCGCAAAGCACTCCGATTGGCTTCAGACCGGCCAGGCGGCAGAGATCGACCGTCGCTTCGGTATGTCCGGCCCGCGCAAGTACCCCGCCGTCAAGCGCCTGAATGGGGAATATGTGCCCCGGACGGCAAAGGTCCTCCGGTGCCGAATCCTCCGCCGCCAGCACCAGTATGGTGCGGGCCCGGTCGGCCGCCGAAATCCCGGTAGTTGTCCCCTTGCAGGCATCAACCGATATTGTAAATCGCGTGCCGTGAAGAGCGCTGTTGCTTTCCACCATCGGATGAAGTTTCAACCGCTCGATTCGGTCGGAGGTCAACGGAGTGCAAATCAAACCCCGGCCGTGCATAGCCAGGAAATTGATATTTTCGGGTGTCACCGTTTCCGCCGCCATTATGAAGTCCCCCTCATTCTCACGGTCTTCATCATCAACCACAATTATCATCCGCCCCTGTCTGATCTCCTCTATGGCCTCGGGAATTTTGTCAAACTCGCTCATCTTATCTCCCTGAAATCATCACCAGCCGCTTTGAATCAATTTATCCAAAGTCAAACTGTCTCTGTTGTTTTTCTTCAGTAATTGCACTATGTATTTCCCGATAAGGTCGAATTCCAGATTCACCTTATCGCCGGTTTTCAGCAAATCGAGGGTCGTCACCATTCGCGTATGTGGTATCAAATTCACTTTGAATGATTCGCTTTCAACTTGATTAACAGTGAGGCTGATGCCGTTTATCGCCACCGAACCTTTGGACACCATAAACTCGGCATAAGCCGCCGAAAATTTAACCGTCAGCTCCAAAACATTCCCTTCCTTGCCAATCTCCGCCGCCCGGCCGATTGTGTCGATATGCCCGGTGACAAAATGCCCTCCCATCCGGGTCGTCGGCAATAGGGAACGCTCCAGATTGACTCTTGTTCCGATTCGATAATCGCCGATAATCGTCAATTTCAGCGATTCCGGCGATACTTCAACCGTAAGATCATCTCTGCTTTTTTCCGTCACCGTCAGACAGCACCCATCCACGGCAATAGATTCCCCGATAATGAGATCCGACAGCTCACTTTCCGACCTGATTCTCAATTCCTTATAATCACCCCTGGAACTTATCCGAACAATCATGCCGCATGTTTCTATGATTCCGGTAAACATCACTTTTTCCTCGGATAGCCGGTGAACAACACATCCTGGCCGCAGGGCTCAAACAACCATTCCTTATATCTGACCGCATCCGCCAATTTACGAATATTCAGTTCCCCCACCGCCTCTGTACCGCGCCCGATAATCATCGGTGCAATCAGCAAATACTGTTTATCCACCAGCCCTTCATGTATCAATGAGGTTGCCAGTCGGCCGCCCCCCTCCACCAGAATAGAAATAAGGCCGAACTGCGCCGCCTTCTCCAAAAAATCCGACAGCAACAGACCATGCTTATTCTCCTCAATTGTCCAGACCGTCACATTCTTCACCTTAAATTTCGATGCTCCCGCCCGCGACGTCGCCAGAATTGTGCGCGCGTCACGGTTGTGCCTGAAAAGATTGATCGTGGTCGGAAAATTGGGGTGCCGCGACAAGACAATCCGATACGGATTCTTCCCCTTCACCAGCCTTACCGTCAGGTGCGGATTATCCGCCAGGACTGTTCCGGCTCCCACTACCACCGCATCGGAATCGGCCCTCAGTTGATGCGCAAATTTCCGCGCCTCCGGGCCGGAAATCCATTTGGAGTCGCCGCTCGCGGTGGCGATCCGCCCGTCCAGCGATTCGGCCGTCTTGAGAATGACAAACGGCTTCCCCGTGCGGATAAATTTGACATAGACTTCATTTAGCTTTTCCGACTCATCCTTCAACTGGCCGCTGGTCACCTTTATCCCCGCCCGTCTGAGTAGAGCCGCCCCCTTGCCGTTCACAGTGGGATTAGGGTCGTTTATCGAATAGACGACTTCCCTAATGCCGGCTTTGATAATAGCATCGGTACAGGGATGAGTTCGGCCATAATGACAGCAGGGTTCCAGATTCACATAGAGCGTGGCCCCACGGGCAGCCCCGCGTGCTTTATTGAGGGCCACAATCTCAGCGTGCGGTCCGCCCGCCTTCTCGTGATACCCCTGCCCAACGACTCGGTCCTTCTTGACCATAACCGCGCCTA